>CALDTD010000325.1 GCA_937924345.1 uncultured Flavobacteriales bacterium
TTAAGCTAACCAAAAACTTTACTTCCTTCCGTACAGTTTTGACAAATGTCGATATCGTTTCTGCTGGTTAAAATGTTGCTTCTAAATTTTTGATATGCTTTACCTTTCCAAATTGAATTGAACGACTGAAAGGCAATATTACCCAATTGATGCTTAGCGTCTTTATCAAAACAGCAAGGAACAACACTTCCGTCCCAAGTGAGTACAGCGCTACTCCACATTCGCCAGCATTGATTGAGTAATTCATTTTTTATGCGATAGGTTCCGTCTTTTTGTTTTTTGTAACGCGAATAGTATTCGTTTTGAGGTATTAGAGGATTACCATTTTTATAATTATAAACCTGAGCAGTTTTGAACTTAATTTCGTCTACTCCCATTTCTTTTGCTAATTGCTTGGCTTCTTCAATTTGGTGCTCGTTTGGTTTTACAACTAAGAACTGAAAAATTAGGTGAGGTGTTTTTGATTTGAGTTCTTTTTTGGCAGAAACAATGTTTCGAGTTCCTTCCATTACTTTTTCTAGTGAACCATGAATACGGTATTGTTCGTATGTTTCTTGAGTTGTTCCGTCAATAGAAATAATTAAGCGATCTAAATTAGATTCGACAGTTTTTTGTGCCATTTCTGGCGTTAAAAAATGTGCATTGGTTGAAGTGGCCGTATAAATATTTTTAGATGCTGCATAACTTACCATTTCTAAAAAGTTAGGATTTATGAAGGGTTCTCCTTGAAAATAGAAGTTGATATAAGATAAATATGGAGCTAGTTCGTCTATTATTTTCTTATTTGTTGTTTGCTTTAAATTTCCAGTTGGCCTAGAGAATAGCTTTAATCCACTGGGGCATTCTGGGCAACCAAGGTTGCAAGCGGTTGTGGGTTCAATAGATAATGCAAAAGGTCTTCCTTTTAATTTGCTTTTTTTTGTAAGTCTTGAATAATAAAAGCTAAGTTTTAAACGAGCTAAATTAATGGCTTTTTTAGCCGTCATTTTTTTTAAAATAGCCCAATTATCATTTGCCATTTTAAAGTAGTTTTTTTACTGCGTTAAATACAATCTCTGTAGCGCCTTTGTAACGATAAATAAACTCTTTTGCATTTTTTTTGATTGTATATTGAGATTTTTTATCGT
This sequence comes from uncultured Flavobacteriales bacterium, assembly GCA_937924345.1. Taxonomy (GTDB): domain Bacteria; phylum Bacteroidota; class Bacteroidia; order Flavobacteriales_D; family Parvicellaceae; genus S010-51. The sequence continues at coordinate 1,128 of CALDTD010000325.1, forward strand.
TAAAGAGTTTATTAAAAGTAGTTTTAAAGTCTTCGTAGTTATTAATGCTTATACCACCTCCAAAATCAATTAATTCTTTAGCTTCTGGGTATTTACTATATTTATTTCCAAAAAAAACGATGTTTTCAAAAGCTGCTGGTTCTAATATATTGTGTAAAGTGTTTGCAAATCCACCGCCAATAAATGCAAAGTTTGCATACTGGTATAAACTAGCCAACATCCCTATATTGTCAATCAGTAAGATGTTTTGATCTAATGCGTTCTCAAGTGTTAGATTTGAATAACGAATCATTGGTTTCTCGAAACGTTTTTCAATTTCTTTTAAATGCTTTTCGGATATATCATGCGGAGCAATTACAATTTTTATAGCTTGGTCATGTTCTTTTATATATTGGGCCAAAATTTTTTCTTCCGGTTGCCAAGAACTTCCAATGATTAAAAGAGGAGTATTGTTTTTAAATGTTTTAACCAGTGGAAACATTTTCTTTTTCTCAGCTGTTTGTATTACTTTATCATACCTTGTATCGCCAGAAACCGAAACATTTCTAAAGTTGTATTTGTCTAGTACTTTTTTACTTTTTTCATTCAGTGTTAAAACATGGTCTATATGTTCTAGTATAGAAAGTTGCCATTTAGAGTAAGACTTAAAATAAATTTGATCTGGTCTAAAATTACATGAGAAATATAAAATAGGAACTTGATAGTCTTGTAGCGTATTTAAAATATTAAACCAAAAGTCATATTTTACAAAAATAGCTAAATCGGGTTGTAATGTTTCAATAAAGAATTGCGCATTAGATTGAGTGTCTAGCGGTAAGTAAAAATGTTTGTCTGCCATTTTATACTTTGTAGAGTTTTCAAAACCAGATGGGCTGTAAAATGTCACAAATAAAACGTGGTCTTGATAGCTTTTCTCTTTTTTAATTTTTTCGATTAAAGGTTTAACCTGTTCAAACTCTCCCAATGAAGAGGCATGAAACCAGATTAAAGATTGCTCTATATTTTTTGCTCTAAACTGTTTAAGTTTTTGTTTCCAATTTTTACGTCCATTAATCCATTTTTTCGCTTTCTCATGGCCAAATAATGCTGCAATAGATATTCCTAATCGATAGGATCTAATACTAGTATAGTAAGATAAATTTAGCATTAGTCTAAGTAAAATTCTTCGGGTGTTTTTCTGTAAATAGGAAAAATCCAACCTGCTCTTATTCCCAACAAAAATTCGTTTCGTTTATCACGGTAAGCTCCATATCCAAATTGATAGTCACGCATACCTTGAGTTATACCTTCTGTTAATTCCAGTCCAATATTAAAATTGATAAGTTTTCTATCGCTTAAGTGTTGGTAACCGATATATTGTTTTAGAGCTAGTCCCATTGTTAAGCGATCAACATAGACTAAGTTTTTTTTTGTTAATGCAGGAACTTGATCGTCTTGATTTTCAACTCTAATTTTATGATGCATAAATCCAGCTCCAAATTTTACCATAATCCCCGAGTTTTTATTAGGTCCTATTACAGGGAAAAGTTTTCCAATCATTAACGATTCTGTAAATCCTCTTTGAAATAGTAAAACATTAACAGCGTCACCGAACTGGTCGATGATAAAACCTTCGTCTGTTTTTAGATAATCAAGAATATTATCTTCCTTTATACTATTTCCAAAAAGGAAAGTTCCTTCAAATTCAAATTGCCAATTCTTTCCTGTTTTTAATCCAATGTTTAATCCTACACTGCTTGTTAATCCATAGCGTTTTGCAAAGTCGCCTCCAGGTATTTGAGGCGAGTAACTTAAATTTATAAAAGGAATGTTAAGTACTGTGTCGTTTAAGTTTTGACTAAACAAAATTGTTGTAAACAAGCTAAAGATTAAAAAAAGTAAATGTTGTTTCATAGATATTAACACAAACGAAAAAAGCGATTAGATATTATCTTCTGCAAACCACTCTGCATAGCTGGTTGCCGTTTCTCTTAAAAATGCTGAATGTAATTTTGCTTCGCTATTCAAGTGTTTATTTACCATTTCTACAATTTCAATCAACATGTTTTCGCAAGTTGGTTGGTAATTTACGTATCTAATTCTAGGGTTTTTATCTTCTAAACCTTTAAACCTAGAATCGTTTCTAAGAATTAATCGATGATCGAACTCTTCATAAACATAGTTTTTGATAATCTTCTTTATATCTCCAAAATCGATTACCATACCACAATCAGATAAGGCTTGGTCTGTAGTTGGTTGACCAATTAATGTGATTTTTAAATGATAAGAATGACCATGAATATCTTTACATTTTCCATCGTAACCATCTAGCGCGTGTGCTGCTTCAAAGTCAAATTCTTTTGTAATTCTTATGTTCATAATTGCGGCCTATTATAATATACAAAGCTAAACATAATTCGGCTAAAGCTGTGTCAAAAAAAAAAATCGATTACCTTTATGAGTCTTATAAATTCAATTAGCATCTTGAAAGCATTACTAATTTTAATATTTTCCTTGTTTACTTACCTTGCAGTAGGTCAGGAGCGTATTATTTTAACGGATGAAAACTTAGGTCAATCTTTTACAAAAAAAGCAAAGTTATTTGAAGATAATACACATTTGTTATATGTAAATGATATTATTTTTGGTGGAAAACCATTTCAAAATTGTACACACGAGATAGAAAAATTTCAATTTACTTCTTCTACTTTTTGGATTAAATTTAAGGTGAATAATCAATCGTCGTTTAATCACTTTATACTAGAAACAGGAAGACCTATAACCAATAAAGTCATTTTATATGAAATAAAGAATAGAGAGGTTATAAGGAAACTAAAAAATGGAGACGATTATGCTTTTGATTTAAAGCCAATCTTACACAGGAAAAGCCTTTTTCCAATAGATTTAGAGTTCAACGAGACAAAAACGTATCTAATAAGGTTGGATAGTGATGGGGAAAATATTCGGTTGCCCCTAATTATAAATCATAACATCAGTTATTATGAAAACGACAATTTAGACCTTTTTTTTAATGGTATATTTTATGGGCTGTTGTCATTAGTTGCTGTGCTTTATTTCTTTTTCTATGTCGGGAGTAGGGATCGCTCATTACTTTATTATGCGATCTATGTATTGTCTATTTTTTTACTTCAATTTACGCTAGATGGTTTTTCTGCGCAATTTTTGTTTCCTACAAGTTTATTTTTAAAAGAAGTTTCTATTGTTTTTTTTGCGGGAATGACCTCAATATTTTTACTGCTTTATGTTAGGGAGTATATAAAGTTGATTTCAAAGGTCAAATATATTAATAGTGTCTATCTAGGGGCAATAATAATTATTTCTTGTTTCATAGCTTTGACTTTTGTAAAAGGAAAGCTGCATGAGTTAGCTTATCCACTTATAAATTATTCTTCGATTATTACTTTGTTAATCATTGTTGTAACGATAGGATATGTAATTTCTAAAAAAAGAAAAGTTTCTATCTTTTTTATTCTTGCAATCGTAACATTTATGTTAGGAGCGATACTTTATATTTTAACTAACTTCAATGTTATAGAAAACTCGTTTATAGAGTTATATGCTTTAAAAATAGGTTCTGCTCTTGAAGTATTGTTTTTAAGTCTTGCTATGGGTAATAAATTAAGAGATTTACAAGAAGAGAAGGAATCAGCTCAAGCAAAAGCCTTAGAAGTATTAGAAGAAAAAAATAAATTAATTGATGGGCAAAACGAACGATTAGAAAAACAGGTACAACAGCGTACTGAAGAACTTGAAGTACAAAAAGAACAGGTTTTAGAAAAGAATGCTGAAATTATAGATAGTATAAATTATGCTAAACGCCTTCAAAATGCCCTTATTCCACCATTGGAACTAGCAAAACAAGTACATAAAGATATTTTTGTTTTTTTCGAACCAAAAGATATCGTAAGTGGTGATTTTTATTGGATTACTGAAACAAAAACATCTTTTAAAGATAAACCTAACTCTAAACGATTATTATTTACCGTTGCGGATTGTACAGGACACGGTGTTCCAGGTGCATTTATAAGTATTATTGGGCTAAATATCTTTAATCAAACCTTGAAAGAAAAAGATGTAAATGATCCGGCTCAAGCCTTAAATTTTTTGAATAAACATGTTTACAAAACAGTAAATAAGCATAAAGGAGAACAAGAAGATATTATTAAAGATGGAATGGATTTAGCGATGTGTTCGATCAATATAGAAACTTTAGAACTTGAATTTTCTGGAGCTCAAAACCCGGTTTATATTGTGAGAGAGAAAGAGCTTTTTGAATTAAAAGGAGATAAGCAGCCAATTGGTTACTCCGATAAACTATCTCCATTTATTTTACAAAAGTTTCAGTTGCAAAAAGGTGATATGATTTACGCTTCAACCGATGGATTTCCAGATCAATTTGGAGGGCCAAAAGGTAAAAAATTTAAGTATAAGCCGTTTAAAGAGATGTTAATTTCTATTTCAGGATTACCAGTGGAAGAGCAAAAGACTCACTTGGCGAATGCTTTTTCTACTTGGAAAGGTAATTTAGAGCAATTAGATGATGTTTGTGTAATAGGTATGCGCGTTTAGTGTGCAAATTATAAAAAATACATATCATGTATCAGAGTTGCGGGATAAAGTTAGATTCAATATATATTGCGAGTTAAATATATCGGAGATTCCTAGCCGTAAGGGAATTAAAAAAGCAATAAAAAAGGGCGAACTTCTTTTAAATAATGAAATTGTAGAGGGGGGAAGATGGTTAGAGGCTGGTGATGTAATTACTTTGGTTGATTTAAACCTTAAGCCACCAAAAGAGTTTCAATTAAAACTTCGGATAATTTTTGAAGATGAATACTTAGCTGTAATTCATAAGCCTTCTGGCTATCCCGTTAGTGGGAATCAGTTTAAAACAATACAAAACGCACTTTCTTTTAATCTTCAAGAATCGAATAAAGGCGATGCTTTAAATTGGCCATTGCCTGTTCATCGTTTGGATAGCCAAACTTCTGGTTTGCTTATAATCGCTAAAACAAGACTTGCCAGAGTTAAATTAGGGCAAGCATTTGAGCAAAAAATAATTGAAAAAAGGTACCAAGCTTTAGTGGTGGGTAAAGTTGATTTTGAGGGAGAAATTAGTTTAGATCTAGAAGGGAAAAAAGCCCTAACAAAAGTAAAAATTTTAAAAGTTGGTACTTCGTTACAAAATGAGTTTTTAAGTTTAATAGAGTTAAGTCCTAAAACTGGTAGAACC
>CALDTD010000326.1 GCA_937924345.1 uncultured Flavobacteriales bacterium
CGAACCAGTATTTCTGGAATTAAAAATGCGAAAATTAATTGAAAAAATAGCACAACACCAGTTCTAACCATCTGATAGTTATTATGTCTATATTTTATAAACATTCTAACAGCCATTAATGTCATTGCCACACAATATATAAACCCATATAAAAACCATTGACTAGCTTGGTTTCCACTTAAACTTTTACTAACAGGGTCAACTAAAACAATATTATTGGCTAAATATTGAGGGTAAAAATAGAGCAATACATAAAAGGTAACTAAATACATTAAAACAATCCAAGCTAACCAACCTCTATTTGTAATGTTATCATGATAGATACCGTTATGCTTTATTCCTGCTACACCTAAAAGTTTAATATTTGGTAAATTATAAGCAATCGAACCAATCATTACCAAACCAAAAGTTAAGAAAAACCACAACCAAGTATTAGATTTCGTTCCACTGTTTATTAACGCTTTGTTAATATTCAATAAGTTTCCAGAATCAGCCTTAATATGATACTCTTTTCCTACTTTTTTATTAAGCTTTTTTACCTTCTTAGTAATGTTGTTTTTGAACTTTTCTACATCGTTAGTTGGTCTTTTATCAGTAAACATCCAACTTGTATTATCAATAAGCATTTTCTTCTTATTTCCTGAAAATACCTTGTCAATAATAGCTTCTGAATACTCTATTTCTTTATTTTTTGTAGCAACCTTTATTAATTCTTCAATCTCTTGATCAGTAATACCATCTCTACTTTCTAATTGTTGAGATATGTTTTTATTATGTAAATTAATTATATTGGGAAGAACCGAATTAAAACTTACAAGGTTATCTGTAGAAATTGAGTTTTCTTTTGAGTACTGATCTACTGCTTTTAAAAAACCATTTGCTATTGTGTCTCCTTTGTCATTCTCTTCAGTTGTATCGAAATAAGCTATAACTTTTGCTTTATCGAAAGAATAAGAACCTAAAAAAATGTTTACTGTAAATAGTGTTATACCTATAATGAATAGATATAAACCTGCTTTTTGAATATATTTCATGATAAAATTATGCCTTCGTAATAAATAAGTTTCTCCAATTTTTCTTTTGGACTTTTAATTGCGTTCCATTTTGTGAATTAAATTGATTTACAATTTCTTTTTCGTGAAGTTTATAAAACTCAGGGTCAAAGTTTGCGTCTGCTAAGTGTTCCAAAACATATTCTACAGATCTTTGTTCTGTTAGCCATTTATCAAATGCTTGATGACGCATTCTTATTCCAAATGTATTTAACCCAATAAACTTTCGAGATTTTTCGTTGTAACATAATCGTACAGATTTTTTACCACTTTCATGTTCCCAATAAAAATGTTTTTCTCCCTCTTTAGGTTTCGGAAATACCCAACCATAAGTTTGATATTCAATATCCATAAATTTAGCAGAGTTAAACCAATGACCAGGATTATAAACTAAAGGCGTTCTACAAATAGTATTTGCTAAAGTTTTACCCATTATTTTTCCAGTATACCAGACCTGCTCTATTGGTCTTCTGTCTCCCGATGGATGCTTTTTAAACTCAGCACAATCTCCAATTGCGTAAACTCCATCTATATTTGTCTCAAGATATTCGTTAATAAGAATACCTCTGTTTGTTTCAATATTTGAAGACTTTATAAATTCTATATTTGGGCTAACACCGGCTGTTAAACCAACTACTTGACAAGGTATTTCCTCTCCTTTATTTGTTAAAACAGCTCTAGCATTTCCATTTTCATCAGATAAAACTTCTTTTAACTCTGTATTTAACCTTAAGTCTATATGATGTTCTGCCATGTGGCGTTTTATCATTTCACTCTCTTCTGTAGGTAATACATTACCCCAAAAAGCTTCTTCTCTCACCAAAAATGTAACCGGATACTTTCTAGACAATAACATTTCTGCCATTTCTATTCCAATTAATCCTCCTCCAATTATAACTCCTCGATTTATCCCGTCTTTAGTTGTCTCCTCTAAGTTATCTAAATCTTGTTTACTGTATAATCCTTGAACACCTTTTAAGTCTTGACCTGGCCATCCAAATTTATTTGGTTTAGAACCTGTAGCTAACACTAGTTTTGTGTAGCTAATTTTTTCTCCATTATCTAAAGTCAGTAATTTACTATCTGTATCAACTTCGTTTACAAAGGCTTGCTTTAAATCTATTCTATTCTTTTCCCAAAACCAATTTTCATAAGGTTGCGTGTGCTCAAACTTCATGTGGCCCATGTAAACATACATAAGCGCTGTCCTTGAAAAAAAATAAGGAGTTTCACCAGAAATAATTAATATTTCATGGTCTGAATATTTTCTAATATATCTTGCGCAAGTAACTCCTGATATACCATTGCCTATAATTACTATTTTCTCTTTCACTTATAAATTTCTTTATAAAAACTATTTTAAAAAACATTAAAATAACTTTTATTGTGATTTCATTTCGAATATTTAGTTTCTAAAACTAATCATTCCTTACACAGAAATTAAATTAATTATAAAAGTATAGTAATTTAGAACTGATATGAATAGTGAAATCTAGTTTTTGACCTCACCTTTTATTCTTATAATCTTTGAGGAGTTTTCAATGGCATTAGATTTAATCGTTACTGATTTATTAATAACACCAACTTTTTTAGTATCGTATGTAACATTAATTTTTCCACTTCTTCCAGGGGCAATTGGCTCTTTTGGCCAGTCAGGAATTGTGCAACCACAAGAACCAATACAATCTGATATTAATAAGGGTGCAGAACCTGTATTTTTAAATGAAAATTGACAAGTGCCATCTGCATTCTGTTGTATAACTCCGTAATCATGAGTTTCCTTTTCGAAAGAAATTTCAGGGCCACCAATTAACTGTGCTTTTACATTTAAAAAGATACTTACTACAAACATTAAACTCAATAAAGCAAATCCTTTTTTCATTTTGTTATTTTTTTTAATCTTCAATTTAACACAGAATTTGAAGATTAAAATTAGTTTAACGTATAGATAACAATTTTAGACTGAAACAGAACTAAAACTTATAGCGCAATAATATATTTGCAGTGTAAATTATATTTGGAACTTCCGCTACAGGATCAGAATCATAGAGCAAGCTATAAGTTCCTAAAACACTAAATTCTTTGGTTAGTTCATAAGAAAATGTTGATTCGTTCGAAAGTCTATAATCTCTAAGATTATTGATCTTTGGTTGATAGTAATTTATGAGTTGAAAGTTTAACTTTTTTGTGATATCCCAATGAAATGAAACATAAGATGTTGCTCTAATAGCATGATGAAAAGTTTCTTCTTTTGTTTCTTCATATTCATACATACTGCCCAAACTCCCGTTCAAACTTATGGTGTCATTACCCAGTAATTTCAGTCTAACAGCTGCTCCTAATAGGAAACGTTGTTTAATTTTTTGAACACCATTAAATTGAGCTTGACTAAAAAATTCACTTTTTAAAGATTCTGTTTCATTTAATGACTTTGTCCTTCTTAAATGAACTACCCCATTGTTTATTAGACTTAATGAATCGCGTTTAATTAATTTGAAATCAGTTAAAATTAAAAATATTGTTGAGTCTTTTTTATAGTTTACTGCAGATCGATTACTGAGTTCAAAAATAGTAGATGTATTCTGTGTTAATTTGGTTGTAAAATCTACATTACCTTGCCAGCCTTTTTTTTCTGCATTTC
>CALDTD010000327.1 GCA_937924345.1 uncultured Flavobacteriales bacterium
GAAAACATATACAATTTAAAGCCAGTTATATGAATAACTGGCTTTTTTTATCCCTAAAAACAGGTTATTAACCATTTTGAAAGTAATTAACAATTGTAACACTATTTGATGACAAACAGAGCATTGGCAATGACTAAAACCTAATTCTAATAAACAAACCTGTTTATAACATTAAAGTGGTAATCAAGTTTTTGAAAACAATTGCTCCAACACTTCGTAAATTGAAGGTAAACAGCAATAATTATGAAAAATTTAATCACAATACTATCGGTCATTGCGTTACTTTTTTCGACTTCTTGTAAAAAAAATAAAATTGAAAATACAGTACAAAATACAACTTGGAAATTAACATCAATAATACTTGAAGGAGAAAATAAGACTGTTTCAATCTTGAAAGAAAATACAGTATTTACAACCATATCTTTCGGAAGAAAAGAAGGAAACGTTACATTTTCTGAATCTACACGTCCAATAATAGAAGAAACAGAAAAGGGCGATTGGACTATCGAAAAAATAATCCCAACGGTTGGTAAAAACTATTATTTGATTAAAAATACTTTACCCTATAGTCAAAATAGAGTTGAGATATTTAATCTTAATGCATATGGTTCACAACTTCAACTCATAGAAAATAATTTAATACAAGAAGTAGGAGAATACATTGTTACTTATGAAAAAGTAAATTAAAGAATCTGTTGTATATTTTTTTAATGCATTTATCTTTGTTCGTAAAGTTGTAGAAAACGAATTAAAATAGAAGATAAGTGAGTAGAGTTAAGATAAAGTCGGCATTAGGTCAAGAACCAGGAAAAGAAATTACGGTAAAAGGTTGGGTTAGAGCATTTAGAAGTAATCGTTTTATTGCTTTAAATGATGGTTCAACAATAAACAACATACAAGTTGTAATTAATGCAGATCAGCTAGAGGAAAGCGTTTTAAAAAACATATCTATCGGTGCGGCATTGGCAATTACTGGAGATTTAGTCGCTTCACAGGGGAAAGGACAGTATGTAGAAGTTATCGCAAAATCTATCATTGTTCTTGGTACTGCAGACCCAGAAGAAGTTCAAAAAACAATTTTACAACCCAAAAGGCATTCATTAGAGTTACTAAGAGAACAAGCGCATTTACGTTTTAGAACAAATTTGTTTGGAGCTATTTTTAGAATTCGTCACGCAATGACGTATGCCATCCACAATTATTTTAACGAGAAAGGGTTTTACAACCTGCATACACCGATTATAACTGGATCAGACGCTGAAGGTGCTGGAGAAATGTTTCGAGTAACGAACTTACCGTTAGAAAATATTCCACTTACAGAAGAGGGGAAAATAGATGTAGAACAAGATTTCTTTGGGAAAGAAACTAACCTTACCGTTTCTGGGCAGTTAGAAGCAGAATTGGGAGCTATGGCCTTAGGTCAAGTTTATACATTTGGACCCACATTTAGAGCAGAAAACTCTAATACTTCTAGACACTTAGCAGAGTTTTGGATGATAGAACCAGAGGTTGCTTTCGCAGACTTGAAAGACGATATGGAGTTAAGTGAGGACTTTATGAAATACGTTATCCAATACGCTTTAGATAATTGTAAGGATGATTTAGCTTTCTTATTGCAAAGAGAAACAAACGAAGACAAACAAAAGCCTCAAGCAGAACGCAATGAGTTAAACCTTATCGAACGATTAGAGTTTGTAGTTTCTAACTCTTTTGAACGCATAACATACACAGAAGCAATTGAGATTTTGCAACGTTCTAAACCTTATAAAAAGAAGAAATTCAAATTTCCTGTAGAATGGGGAGTAGACTTAGCAAGTGAGCACGAACGTTTCTTGGTAGAAAAGCATTTTAAGAAGCCTGTTATTATTTTTGATTATCCGAAAGAGATAAAAGCATTTTACATGCGAAATAACGACGATGGGAAGACTGTAGCTGCAATGGATGTTCTTTTCCCTGGTATTGGTGAAATAATTGGAGGTTCGCAGCGTGAAGAACGTTTAAATGTCTTAAAAGAAAAGATTGCAGACTTCAACATAGAAGAAGAACATGTTTGGTGGTATTTAGATACCCGTAAATTTGGAACAGCTCCACACGCAGGCTTTGGATTAGGCTTCGAACGTTTAATTATGTTCGTAACTGGAATGAGCAACATTAAAGATGTAATACCATTCCCAAGAACTCCTAAAAATGCTGAGTTTTAAAAATAAAATAATAATTTCTAACTTAAAAGCACTTTCCTTTATAATGAAAGTGCTTTTATTGCTTTAATAAACTCATCTTCAACTAAACCTTAATACAAACATTGGTCGGTTCAGTAAAAAAGTTAAGGGCATTAAAACCACCTTCTCTTCCTACCCCACTGTTCTTAACTCCTCCAAAAGGTGTTCTTAAGTCTCTTAACAACCAACAGTTTACCCAAACTATTCCAGATTGAAGATTCGCAGCCATTCTATTTCCTTTAGAGATATCTTGTGTCCAAACTGTAGCAGCTAAACCATACTCTGTGCTGTTTGCAAAATCTGTAACTTCTTCTTCTGTATCAAAAGGCATAATCGTTACAACTGGACCAAAAATCTCTTCTTGATTTGTTCTACAATTATAAGATAAACCTTCTATCACTGTAGGTTCTAAATAATTACCATCAGCTAACGCTCCATCTAAGTAAACTTGGTTCCCACCTGTAAGAATTGTTCCACCTTCTTCTTGTGCTAAAGCAATATATCCTTTTACTTTTTCTAAATGTTCTTTAGAAACCAACGCTCCCAAATTAGAAGTCGGATCATTTGGATCGCCAACTTTTAGTCTGGAAACTTTTGCTACAAAAGCAGTTTTAAACTTTTCATAAATTGGTCTTTCCACAAAAATTCGAGAACCACACAGACAAATTTGCCCTTGATTCGCAAAAGAAGACATTACAGAAGTTCTAAGTGCTTGTTCGAAATCGCAGTCAGCAAAAATTATATTGGGATTCTTACCCCCTAATTCCAAACTTAGTTTTTTAAACATTGGAGCAGCCACTTTTGCAATAGTCTTTCCTGTTTCTGTGCCACCAGTAAAAGAAATAGCTTTAATCCCTTCATGCGCAGTAATCGCCGCACCTACATTTGCTCCTAACCCATGAACAATATTTAATACCCCTTCTGGTAAACCAGCCTCTATACATATTTTAGAAAATAGATACGCCGTCATTGGGGTAACTTCTGAAGGTTTAGCAATTACAGTATTTCCGGCAGCCAAAGCAGGTGCAATTTTCCAAGTAAATAAATACAAAGGTAAATTCCAAGGAGAAATACAACCAACAACTCCAATTGGTTTCCTCAGTGTGTAATTAATAGCCGCTCCATCCATATCATGGCTTTCGGAAGCATAATGCAAAATTGCAGTGGCAAAAAAACGAATATTACTAGCTGCTCTCGGAATATCTACATGACTAGCTAATTTAACAGGCTTACCATTATCTGTAGATTCTGCAAGTGCTAACTCATCGTGTCGTTCTTCGATTAAATCTGCAATACGCATCATTACTTTAAAACGTTCTTCTTTTGTAGTCTTACTCCAAGTAGGAAAAGCATTTTTTGCAGCTTTAAAAGCGTTATTTATATCCTCTTCTGTAGAATCTGGAATATAGCTATAAACTTTTCCTGTAGCAGGGTTATAATTATCTAAAAACAATTCACCCTTTGGATTTATCAATGCTCCTCCTATGTAATTTTGAATATTCATATTGATCTAAAAATATACTTTTAAAATTAGTCAAAAAAAAAGGAAGATTGAATATTCAATCTTCCTTTTTAAGAATAGTAATAAAACTATTAATTTCTATTTAAAATTTGTTGTTTCATTCTCCAATCTTTAAAATCGGCAGCTTTCGCTAACGATTCGATTAGTTTAGCTTCAACATTTGCTCTTAACTCTCCTAGTAATGTTCCTTTCTCTGCACTAAAATCTTGCCCTTCTGCAACTGATGCAGCAGTCTTAGAAGTT
>CALDTD010000328.1 GCA_937924345.1 uncultured Flavobacteriales bacterium
TTCGATTAGAACATCCCAACTGAAATAACGTTCTCGCTTGATACTTCCAAGCGTTGTAAAAGAAGTGTCGTTATTAAAATCTGTGTAAGAGAAGCTTGTTCCTCCTTTTATACCTAATTCTAGGTTTTTGGATAATAGTAAACTTTTACCACCTAAAATATCGAAAGAAAAATTTCTATTTATTAATTGACTGAATTTAGGTTCGCTATGATTAGAAAAAAAATCTAGATTATTTATTATTAAATCATTATAATTTATTTTATCTTTTTTTTGAACTAAATTCGTTTCGTAGGGAAGTTCTAATCCCAATTCATAAACTATTTCTCTTCCATCAGTTACCTCAAGGTTGAACTTATGAAGAATTAAAGTATCTTTTTGAAATACTTTAACATTATATATTCCAGATTCGAGACTATCGAAACAAACTTCATAAAACTCGATGTTTTGTGTTCTTATTGAATCTTCTCCCTGAAAAAGATGAATCTCGTAAGTTAACTCGTTATTACTCAAAAAGCATAAATTTCCTCTTTGAGAAAAAAAGCTATTGCTTAGTAAAAAAAATAAAAAAATTAGAGTAGTCAATCTCATTTTACTACAACTTCATTTCAGGAATCTCTCCCTCTACTATTAAAGTTCCTGCAGTTGCTTTTTGAATTTCTTCTACCGAAACACCTGGCGCTCTTTCTAACAGTTGGAAACCTTTACCTGGTATTACTTCTAAAACGGCCAAATTGGTTACTATTTTCTTAACACAACCAACACCTGTTAACGGAAGCGAACAACTTTTCAATAATTTACTTTCTCCTTTTTTGTTGGTGTGCATCATAGCTACTACAATATTTTCTGCACTCGCAACTAAATCCATTGCGCCACCCATACCTTTTACCATTCTGCCTGGTATTTTCCAATTGGCAATGTCTCCAGTTTCAGAAACCTCCATTGCTCCCAATACTGTTAACTGAACGTGTTGTCCTCTAATCATAGCAAAACTGGTAGCAGAATCGAAGTAAACTGCACCTGGCAAAGCTGTAATTGTTTGCTTACCAGCATTGATTAAATCTGCATCTTCTTCGCCATCAAAAGGGAAAGGTCCCATTCCTAAAATACCGTTTTCTGACTGAAACTCAACTTCTATCCCTTCAGGAATATAATTTGCAACCAACGTCGGAATTCCAATTCCCAAATTTACATACCATCCGTCTTGTAATTCTTGCGCAATACGCTGTGCTATTTCTGTTTTACTTAACATTTCTATGGTTTTATTTGGTTCTTACTGTGCGTTGCTCAATTCTTTTCTCGTACGTTTCCCCTTGGAAAATACGCTGAACAAATATTCCAGGTGTATGAATTTCGTTCGGGTTTAATTCTCCTGCAGGAACTAACTCTTCGACTTCTGCAATAGTTATTTTACCAGCCATTGCCATCATAGGATTAAAATTTTTGGCTGTTGCTTTATAAATTAAATTACCCGCAGTATCGCCTTTCCAGGCTTTTACAATTGCAAAATCCGCAGTTAAAGCCGACTCTAAAATATGTGGCTTTCCATTAAACTCTCTAACTTCTTTACCTTCTGCTACTTCTGTTCCATAACCTGCCGGAGTAAAAAATGCTGGAATTCCAGCTCCACCTGCTCTACAACGCTCTGCTAAACTTCCTTGTGGAATTAAATCTACTTCTAACTCTCCACTAAGCATTTGACGTTCAAATTCATCATTTTCGCCAACATAAGAAGAAATCATTTTCTTGATTTGGTGCTTTTGTAACAATAGCCCTAAACCAAAATCATCAACTCCCGCATTGTTAGATATACAAGTCAAATCTGTTATGCTTTTCTTTACCAATTCTGCTATAGCGTTTTCTGGTATTCCGCAAAGGCCAAAGCCCCCCAACATTATGGTTACGCCACTTGTAATGTCTTTACAGGCTTCTTCTACGTTCTCAACGACTTTATTCATAGTTTGAATAATTTTGATTAGCAATCATTTATAATTTTTGAATATACATAAAAAAAATAATACTTCTTTTTTACCAATAACTAACAATTAAAGAAATTTAAAAATTACCGTTTTTTCGAAGCGAATACAAGACTACTAAATCATCTCCTTTCATATAGATATTAGAATATTCTGAAACATAAAAACGATCTAAACTTCCTGTTATTTTTTTTTTATAATTTTTTAGAGGAATAAACAGAGTTCTTATGTCTTTCCTGGAATAGGACATTTCTTTTTTAGGAGTATATATAGTTTCAGCTGCTTTTATAGTCGAATCAAACATTGAATTACTAACTAAATAAAAAGAATTAGTACTATCGATGATAGGTGGACCATAATGGTAGTATTCTACAAAATAATCTAATTCATAATCTTGACTTAAACTAAGTGCTTTTCTTATTGAAGAGATTTTAACCAAGGGCTCCTAAGGAAAAATTGTTATTCTTTTTTCACTATTGTAACTTCCTGCTTTTAAAACTTGAACTCTGTTATTAAATTCATAATACCTTTTAGTATTTTTGCAACTTTGAAAAAAGATACACAGCAAAAGTATTAGTCTAAATAAATTTTTCATTCTTAAAAAAATTAACGCATCAACACAACCTTGCCAGTTACCCATTGTTTACCTACAGGGTATCGTAATAAGTAAATGCCAACAGGATAATCTCCTAAATAAATTTGTTCTCTATTGGAGCCATTAAATTCTACTCTTTTTAACAACTTCCCTGTTAAATCGGTAAGGTAAACGAACTCTATTTCTCCTGTAACTTCTACTGTTACATAATCTCTAGTTGGGTTCGGATAAAAACGCCATTCTATTTGATTTAAACCTGTTCTATCTCTTAGTGTACTATCTTCTCTATTTGTTCTGTCTGGAGTTTCATTTGCCAATGAGTCTTCTGTAATTATTTGCCCTTCTTCTAATGTAAAATTGACTACACTATCTGGGTAATTCATTTCAAACAAAGGAGTGATCTCTTCACATTTTGGGTAGTAAATTGCTGATTTTATGACTGAAGTTAATCTTTCCGTTAATAATTGAACATCATATTCATCTATTGTTGGTTTTATATGCGAAACACCAATACCGCTATGGTCTGTTAAAAATAAATACGTGCCATTTGTAGCTAAGGCTAAAGAACGCATTAAATACTCTCCAGATTTATTCATACCGCTTCCTGTAATTGGTACAATTCTAATTCCTTTTTTAGCAGCATTTCTTGCTAGTCTCTCTAATCTTTCTAAGTTTTCTGGTTTACTATGTGCTGGAGCATCTAAAACAACAAATAACAGTTTTGTTCTTGCGGAATTAGTCCAGCTCAACTTTTCTAATGCTACTTCCATTCCATCATCTAAGGCTTCGGGCATATCTCCACCTCCAGCAGCAGTTTGCTCATCTATAAAAACAAGTGCCTGAGACAACACATTGGTAAAGTCTTGGTGTTTGGTAATATAAGCTTCTGAGTTGTCACGATAAAAAACACTTCCATATTTAATATTTACTTCTTTGTACAAATTTTGAGCTGCATACATTACTTTATTTAAATCTCTTTTAATAAAGTTTATTTCGTCTCCCATACTTCCTGTGGCATCAATTAAAAAAGCAATTTCTACCTCATTGGAATTTGTGCCACAATCCACATCAAACTTTAACTTATTTATCCCTTTTTCGAATGGTTTTGGTCGCTTAATTGTTTTAGTAATTCCTTGATGCGTCACTTCAATTTTACCAATTTCTTTTGATTCATTTGTTAGTTTACCCCAAAGCTCAGCTTTACCTGTGTTATCAGACAAACATTCCCACAAAACAGTTCCCGATGCAGCAAACAATTTTACTGTTGCACCCACTAGCGGATTGCGGTTTTTATTCACTAATTGAACCGTATATCGTTGCTGAGGGTTTAACTTCCATAAGTTTTGATACTTAGATAATTCTGTTTTTAAATAATCCTTCCATAGTTCCCATTTCGCAAAATCATTAATTTCTCCGGCAGTTAATCCTTCTCCTTCTGCAACATTATTGACTTTAGCATTATGCTGACTTAAAATCGCTTTACCTCCCATATATCTTGTTTCTAAAGCATAAGCTTTTTCCTCTAGCACTCTTTCTTTCTTATCTGCATCTTTTTCTAAAGAAAAATTACTGACTTCATCTTCGGTTACTGAAATTGTTTCTTCTATTGTTTCGTAACCTGCATACATTACTTTAATGTGATAAGTCCCTGTGTCTTTAAAATCCATTTTATAGTTTCCTTCATCGTCTGTAAGAATCGAATTTACAAGGTTATTATTACGGTCAAATGCTTGTACGTTTCCATAACGCATTTTTTTTAAGGCAACACTTTCTGAAGCGTTTAGCCGAGCATTTCCGGTAACACTTTGCGCAATTGTAAAAGTGTTTATTATAAGTGATGCGCCTATTAAAAGTCCTATGTTTTTCATGAGTGTGTAATCATTATTTCACACTCCAATACAATTAACCTTGGGATTGGTTCATTTTTTATCAGAAAAAAATAATTTAAACTTTTTTTGAACCTTTTTAAAACTGTTGTGTACTAGCTGGCAACTTAAAACAAAACATTATGAAAATTACAAGTATTTTAATCGGACTAGCATTAGGAATTACAACGACATCTATCGCACAGTATAATTCTGTAGCAAAACAAAACAGAATTACAGAGAGTGTAGAAGAAGTCTATTACGATAAGGAAACAAAAAGCGAACAAATTCGAGTAATAGAAAAAGAAGTTGCTAACGATACTTACGGAAATGCAAAAGGGAATCAGTATGATTTGGCAGTTGACGGAGCATTTGAAGGACAAACGATTGCAGTTTTAGACTTTTGCGAAGATGGATATTCGTTTGACACTGCAAAAGGAGCATTGGCAGAAAAAGGATTTTCAACTTACCGTTGGAGTAACAAAGCGCCAACTCCAAAAGCTTTAAAAGAAGCCTTAAAGAAATCGTGTCAATTGTGGTTAATTTCTGGCCGTACACAATACCTAAACGATAAACATGTAGCCATTATAAAGGAGTTTTTTGAAAGCGGGAAAGGAGTTTACATTTGGGGAGATAACCAACCTTACTACGCTGACGCTAATTTAGTTTCGCAAGCACTTATTGGGATTAAAATGTCTGGAAACGTAACAGGCGACCAAACAGTAAACTTACAAATGGAAGAGAAAAAAGCGGGATTAACTCCAAACCACTTAATTACAACAGGTTTACAAAACATTTATGAAGGAATTACTATTGCAACACTTCCAGAGCGTGAAGACTTAACACCTATTATTTATGGATCTGCAAATAATTTGGTGACCGCAGTTTACGAAAAAGACGGAAAGCGCTTAATCTTAGACGGAGGGTTTACAAGACTGTTTATTAAGTGGGATACTGCCGGAACTGGAAGATATGTAAAAAATGCAGCAGCTTGGTTAGTGAACTACGAAAGGTTTGGAGAAGATGTAGTAGCAAATAAGTAAAATAAAAACTTACACATATAATTTAAAAAAAATGAAAATAACAACTATTCTATTAGCAATACTAATAACATTCAATTCTTTTGGACAATCAATGGGAAATAGTGGTTACCTAAACGCCTCTAATTCATCAAAATTGGTTTCCATAAATGATTACATGAATAATCAACCTATTAATATCAATAATTTAAATGCAGATATAAATATAAAAATAAGAGGGATTGCTAATTTAGAGGCCGACACTTATGTCGCGATTTTCAGCCTAAGTCAAGTGGGAAAAACTGCAGAAGAAGTCAATAATTTAATTGATGAAAGAATTTCAAAGTCAATTAACGAAATTAAGTCATTACTGGGAGTAGAAACATTTATTGATATGATTTCTTTTGTCCCAGTATATGAAACCCAGACAGAAAAGAAAGTCTTCAGTAAAAAAACATATAATGAAGTACCTGCTGGTTTTGAAGTAAAAAAGAATCTCCATATTAAATACACAGATGGAAACTTATTGAATAATATTATTTCAATTCTCTCCAAAAATGAAATTTACGATTTGGTTAAAGTAGATTATTTTTCTGAAAATATAGAAGCAACAAAAAAACAGTTGATGAAAAAAGCTAAAACTATTTTACTTGGAAAGATTAAAAATTATGAATCTATTTTAGGAGATAGTATTAAAGGCATAGAAAAACATATTGCTGATAATTTTAGAATTGTTGTACCAACTGAAATGTATCAAACTTACCAAGCATACAATGGTTATAATTTATCAAGTACGATAAAGAAGATAAACACTCGTCAGAAAAGCACTTCATATTTTTATCAGCCTGTAACAGACAGAAGCTTTGATTTTGTAATAAACCCAACCATTTTTAAGCCAGTTACTCAAGTAATGTATGAAATTGATTTAAAAATAAATAGAAGTGATTTTTTAAGAATCAAAGAACATGAATCAAAACAAAAAATACAACACGAAAGACGTTTAAAGGAGCAAGAACTGAATAAACCTGCTAAATATTATATAGTCACACCTAATGGCGAAGTAAAAAACTTATCAATTTAAAAACCATGAAAACAAAATCAATCATAATTGGCTCATTTATTAGCCTCACCGCAGTAATATCTTCATTTGCACAATACAATAGTGTTGCTGGGTCAAACATTATTACTGAAGAAATTCAAGAAAGTTATATCGAAGAGAAAACGGGACAATCAAAGATTAGAATTATAAAAAAAGAAGTAGAAAGCGACAATTTTGGAAACGCAAAGGGTAATCAATACGATTTAGCTGTTGACGGAGCATTTAAAGGACAAACAATAGCAGTATTGCACTTATATACAGGTGGCGGCTTTGATTTTGAATTACCTAAACAGGCACTAGCAGAAAAAGGGTTTTCGGTTTACAGATGGAAAAACATTGCTCCTTCTGCAGAAGAACTTAAAAAAGCGCTAGAAAAGTCTTGTCAACTTTGGATTATTTCTGGGGCAACTAAACAATTAAACGAAGCGCATTTAGCAGTAATTAAAGATTTTTTCGAAAGCGGAAAAGGTGTTTACATTTGGGGAGATAATACACCTTATTATGGAGATGCTAATTTTATTTCTAAAGCTTTAATTGATGTAGAAATGAATGGAAACACGTCTGGTCAACAAGTTGTAAACTTACAAATGGAGGAAAAGAAAGTCGGATTAACTCCTAATCATTTAATTACAACTGGTATTCAAAATATTTATGAAGGACACACTATTGCCACGCTTACCGAACACAAAGACTTAACTCCAATTATTTACGGTTCTGCTAATAATTTAGTGACTGCAGTTTACGAAAAGAAAGGAAGACGTTTAATCTTAGACGGAGGTTTTACAAGACTTTACGTAAAATGGGATGAAGCCGGAACAGGTCGTTATGTTAAAAATGCGGCGGCTTGGTTAGTGAATTACGAACGTTTTGGAGATGATGTTGTTTCAAATGAATAGTAATTCCTGACTTTCTTTATATTTAAACAAAAACTTCGCTAGTAATCGAGTACCTTTGCGAAAAATTATAACAGAATGAGTGAAGTAAAAAACAATGTAATCACAGTAGATTACAAACTATTTAAAGATACAGAAAACGGCGAAATGATAGAATCTACAGAAGGAAACCAACCTTTAGTTTTTTTATCGGGAGTTGGACAAATGATTCCAGAATTTGAGCAAAACGTAGTCAACCTATCTAAAGGAGACGATTTTTCTTTTGGTATAAAAGCCGCAAACGCTTATGGTTTATCTACAGAAGAAGCGATTATAGAATTGCCTCAAGACATGTTTAAAGAAGAAGGTAAACTTGTAGAGCAAGTTGTTGAAGGTAATATTTTACCATTAGAAGATCAAAACGGGCATGTACACCCTGCAAAAGTGGTTTCGATTAACGAAGAAACTGTAACTATGGATGTTAACCACCCATTAGCAGATCAAGATTTACACTTTACAGGTTCTATTGTAGAAGTAAGAGAGGCTACTAAAGAAGAGCTAGAACACGGACATGTTCATGGTGCTGGAGGTGTAGAGCATTAATATTTCTACCAAACAATTTACAAAAACGCTGTCTGATTTAGACGGCGTTTTTTGGTTATATTGCTGTATGAAATATATTTTTCTATTTTTCACCTTTATTGCATTTAATTTAATTAGTCAGACTAATAGCCCCATTGGCCTTTGGAAACTATCATATCCGAATGGTGATTCAAGCTCTTATATTAAGTTTAACATTGACGGAACCATAGAACAACAATATTTATCAAATAAATATAATGGTATTTGGAAGCTTAAGAAAAAGGGAAAGAGAGTAATAATTAGTAATAATTTAGGATATAGTTCTACACATTACATTTACCCAAATTGGAGTTCTTTTGAAGACTACAATGTTGATTTTGGTGGATTTAGATATCATTCAATTGACACTTCTTTTTCCTGTTATCGAACTCAAAGGTTTCCTTCAACATTTAATATTGATGAAACAATGCTAATTACAGGAAAGAAAACAGCTATAGATAAATGGTTATTAGAAGTTGATTCGGTCCTTGTAAAAGGAGACGATCTTATTAAATTCAAAGTTGAAAATAATAAAGATAAAGTAATTGAATTATGTAAAAATGGTGAGTTTTACTATTCAAATATATTTGGTTATTGGAATGCTAATGATAAATATCTAACTTTAAGTTGTTTTGATTTAAATAGTTCGGATGGACTGATTTCTAAAACTTGGGAATATATCTGTAAAAAAGATGAAGCAATAATATTAAAAGATGTTTTTTTTTAAAGGTCAAAAATTAAAACTAAAATTCATACAATAACCCTACAACTCTCCAAAATCAATGTGGTAATGTTCGTCGTGCAGGGCGTTAATCATTTTAGAAAGTCCTTTTACTACATAAACACCGCTTGCTTTTAGTTTTTTACCATATTCTGTTGCAAAAAGCTCGTCTTTATACTCAATTTTAATAATTACCTTTTTTACTTTAAGTCCTTCTTGTTTTGCTTTTTCATTTAGGATTAAAATGTGTTGTGCCATCAAATTAAAATCTACAGTTACAGCGGTATCTTTATTATACGCTCCATTGTCGTTGAAAGACAGTAAATAATGGGTAACACCAAGACTGTCTAATTTATAGTAGGGTTTATTATCTTTTATAAGCGGCATCATAAAATCTACACTCAACCCATTTTTATGAGTCCTGTGCGGATAAAGTTTACCTCCTTCTCTATTTGCAGACTCCATCAATTTAAACTTACGATTAGGAGCTACTTCTTCTAGCTTTTTATAAGAAGCTAAAATGGTATTCAATACACGTCCATTTACATAAGCACGTCCATCTAAATAACTTCCTTTATCAAAGTAAGAAAAGTTTTTTCCATAAAACGGAAGTAATTTACCGTTTGTTAATTTTCCATTAGAAACAGTTCCCAAAGATTTACTTTTCTCGCTATTTCCTTTGTTCTTTTCGTAATAAGAAAGCACTGTTGTGTCCTTATTATCTGACAAAGGGATTAACTCATCCCCTTTTTTCTCTTGAGAATTACCACAGGCAATAACAGTTAAAATAATTACAAAAAATACAATATATCGCATAGTTGACAAAAATTACATTTAAAAGCTCTTCATCAAATGATAAAAATAGTTGTTATTAATCGAAACCAAGGTTTAAAGTTTGTTCACAATTCTTTACTTTTAAAAAAAATACGATAATTCAGCTAATGACAGAAATTCTTACAAAACTATTTTTCATTTTTGCAGTTATTGATCCGCTAGGGTCTGTACCTGTTTATTTAGAAGCTACGAAAGAATTCGACCTATTTCATAAACGAAAAATTGCTCTAAGAGCTTCTGTATTTGCTTTTGCAATACTACTATTTTTCATCGTAATTGGTCAGTTAATTTTAGAAGGCATGTCGGTCTCGCTAGATGCTTTTCAAATTTCGGGTGGGGTAATTCTATTTTTATTTGCCTTAACTATGATTTTTGGAGACGGTAAACCAGAGCAAGAAAAAAATAGAATAACAGATTATAAACACGTTACAATATTTCCCATAGCCATACCATCTATCGCTTCTCCTGGAGCAATTATGGCTGTTGTATTGCTTACCGACA
>CALDTD010000329.1 GCA_937924345.1 uncultured Flavobacteriales bacterium
AGAGCTTAAATTCCAATTTGTACAAGATATTCGCTTTTTTGAAAGTTTAACGGCGCTTGACAAATACATTTCGCAAATTGGTACAACTTATAAGATTACTAAAAGTGTTAAGCTAGGCGGGGATTTACGTTACTTTTTAAACAAAGAAGATGACCAAACAATTTCTCAAAACTGGAGGTATAACCTAGATTTTAAAGCAAACTTTAAACTAATTAAAAAGGTAAAATTAAATTATAGATTACGGTTTCAAACAAATCATGAAGAATTATTTGGTTTTGTTTATAAAGGAAGCAGATCTAATTTGAGAAATAAAATTGCTTTGTCTTATAAAATAAGTAAGATGCATTTGCCTTATTTAAGTGCAGAGTTTTTTCGAGCAATTGTGAATTATCGAAAACCCTATTTTAATAAAATTAGATGGTTGTTAGGAGATAAGGTATTATTAAATAAAAATGAATTAAATGTTAGTTTAGGTTACGAAAGAGAGTTAAATAGTGATTATCCATTTCATTACTTTTTTGGAAGATTGTACTATACATTTCAGTTAAAGAAATAATGAAACATACAATAATTATACTGTTACTCTTAATTTTGGTCGGCTGTACTAAGCGAGAAGTTATTTTTGATAGTGAATTGAATGAAAACTTTGAACAAGCACTAATCTTAAAATTTAATGGAAAGGACTGTTTATTTGATCAATCTACAGGTACATTTAAATTCTTAATTAATGAAAGTGATTTAGAAAGTTTTAAACCGACTATTCATTTTCAAGACTTCACTTCAGTCACTTTTAATAATCTAAAATTAAAAAACAACCAAATAAATAATCTTGGTGAGTTAATGTCTAATGTAATATATCCTATTTCATTTACAGTGAATAATGAGATTTCAGAATTTAATTTAATATTTACTACTATTCCTCAAGTACATGTTTTAACCTTCGATCCTATTTTAAACGAACCAAAAACACTGGCCAAAATGCGGCTTTTCGATATTGGTGAAAATAGCTTAGTTGAGGAGTTTTATGTTGGAATTGAGCTTAGGGGGCGATCTTCGTTATTAAGGGATAAAAAATCTTATGGTTTTAGAGTATTACAAAAGTCAGATTTAAATTTTCCCATAAGTAAGTCTTTATACGATTTGAAAATTGGCGAAAAATGGAGCTTAGACGGATTAGTGATTGATCAATCTAAGGTGAGAAATAAAACTTCTTTTGATATTTGGAAAGATTTAGGTCATACTAGTATCGACTCTAAGTATGTTGAATTATTTTTAAACAATAAATCACTGGGGTTGTACAGGTTATCTAATGTTTATGATAAAGAACTTCTAAACTTAAATTCTAATTCATCTCTTTATGTTGGAGTAGATAATAGCGATTATACCAAGTTTAATGCTTTTCCGAATAAGCAATCCAAAAGTGCTGTTTGGAACGAATGGGAGCAAGAATTTCCTAATCCTTCCGAATCTATTTATTGGAATGATTTCTATACTTTAAATGATATTATTGTTAATAGTTCAGATTCTAATTTCGTTAATGAAATTTTTAATCATATTGATTTTGAAAATGTAATCGATTATTATTTATTTATAAGTTTATGTTATGGATATGATAATGTAGGTAAGAATTGGTACTTTCTAAAGCAGAGTTCAAATGAAAAGTTTAAACTTCTTATTTGGGATTTAGACGCAACTTGGGGAAGAAATCATAACGCTTTAATACAGCCTACAAATTTACAAGTACAAAATAACTTGTTCGAAAGGTTACTAACGATTAATCCTAACAACTTTAAGCAACAATTAAAAGCTAGGTGGAATAGTTTAAGAGCAAGTAAATTCAGCTTTTTAGAATTAAAAAATAAGTTTGATGCAAATTTTGTAGAATTAAATCAATACAAGATTATTTCCACTGAAAACCAAATTTGGAACGAATCGCTAAATTTATTAAATGAACAAGATTTTATAAATAGTTGGACAGAAAATCGTTTGTTGTTTTTAGACGATTATTTTAATGAGTTATAAGAGTTCACTTAAATTATATAATGATTAATTTGGTCTTTAAGAATAGGGGAGGTAAAGCCCAAAAAAAAGCCCGATAAAATTTATCGAGCTTTTAAATAGTATTTATTGAATGCTTAGCTTTTTATCCAAATCGTCTAGGTAAACTTTAAACTTTTTATCAGTTTCAGATAAGTTGTTTACTGTTCTACAAGCGTGCAATACAGTAGCATGATCTTTACCACCACAATGTGCTCCAATATTTGCTAACGAAGACTTAGTCATTTTCTTAGAGAAGAACATTGCAATTTGTCTTGCTTGTACAACTTCTCTTTTTCTAGTTTTAGACTTCATCAATTCAATTGGTAAGTCGAAATAATCGCAAACTACTTTTTGAATATATTCGATGCTTACTTCTCTAGCTGTATTCTTTACAAACTTATCAATCATTTGTTTCGCTAATTCTAGCGTAATTGACTTTTTGTTTAAAGATGATTGAGCAATTAAAGAAATTAATGCACCTTCTAATTCTCTACTGTTGCTAGAAATACTGTAGGCTAAATATTCTACTACCTCTTTTGGTAATTCAATACCGTCAGCATACATTTTTTGATTTAAAATAGCAATTCTAGTCTCTAAATCTGGAACTTGTAAATCTGCAGACAATCCCCACTTGAAACGCGATAATAAACGTTGTTCCATTCCTTGTAGTTCTACAGGAGCTTTATCTGAGGTTAAGATAATTTGTTTTCCAGTTTGGTGCAAGTGATTATAGATATGGAAGAAAACATCTTGTGTTTTTTCTTTTCCAGAAAAGAACTGAACATCATCGATGATTAATACGTCTACCATTTGATAGAAGTGTATAAAGTCGTTTGTATTGTTAGTCTTTACTGCATCAATAAATTGTTGCGTAAACTTTTCAGAAGCAACATACAAGACTGTTTTTCCTGGGAATCTATTTTTAATAGAAATTCCAATAGCGTGAGAAAGATGCGTTTTTCCTAAACCTACAGAACCATAAATTAATAATGGATTAAATG
>CALDTD010000330.1 GCA_937924345.1 uncultured Flavobacteriales bacterium
GGAATAAATGCGTTAGGGTTTACCAATGTCTCATAAGTCTCTAGAATCTCAACTCCGTTTGTAACAACAATTGCAATTTCTGTAATCCCTCCTCTATCAGAAAAACTACCTGTTGTTTCAATATCGACTACTGCGTATAAATTCTTCATTTTGAGTAATGCTAAGATAAGGATTTTAAAATTTTTAACATTCCCTAATTACTAATTAATTTATCTTTAGGCCAGATAGTATTTTTATGAAAACAATTAAAAAGTTTCTTCCAATTATAGCAATAGCAATAATGGTTGTTATAGTTATAATAGGTCTTTTCTTTATTGGAAAAGGTGAAGGAAAAAGTAGATATGATCTTATACCTAAAAACGCTACGGCTGTAGCCTATATAAAGCCTTCAAAATTATCTCATGTCTTTTATGAGTTAATAAAAAGAGATCCAACTATTATGGATTCAGTTACTAATTCTAAAATAGATTTAAAACAGGTTCAATCAAACAATAGTAGTCCTGGCATAAATCCACTGAGTGACTTAATTGTTTTTTATTACTCCACATCCAAAACTGAATTTGAAAACTTAGGCATTATTTTAAATGTAATTGACAAATCAAAATTCATTCAATCAATGTCTGCAACAAAAATTGCTAAACCTGAGAAGTATAGTTCTGGATCTATATTAGAATTTGAAAAAGATAAATTATACGCATTAAATAATGGTGATAATACTTATGTAATTTTGAAATCTTCAAAAACAAATATCTCTAAGGCTATCGCGCAGCAACAGTTTGACCTGATATTTGGAGAGAATAAACAATCTCTATCAGAAATAGACGAATCATTCAACACTTTTATTAGTACAGAAAAGCAATTAGGAGTATGGTCTGACGGAAACAGTAAATTTGTTAAACAGTTAACATCGATCATTTCCATTTTTGAAAACATGAATGAAAAGTCTTTGAGTTTTAATATGCAAAAAGACAGAGTAGATATTAAAAGTATTATTGATCTTAAAACAACTGATTTCTATGTTAAAAATAATGAGGAAAAACTTATACTGAATAAAAATGAAATTGCTAAATTTTCTTTGACTTCGACTCCTAAATATGTTAATAATATCTTAGAAAAAGTATTCAATCCTAAACAACAATACATTTTAAACTATTGTACTGGTGGAATGTGCGGAGGTGTAATTGGATATAGAAATACTCCTGCTTTTACAACTAAGATAGAACAAATAATAGACCCAAATACTTTTGAAACAGTAGAAAAATTAAAAAAAGTAGAGGTTAGCCCAAGACTAAATCTTCCAGAAATAATGTATGCACTACAAATTGAAAAACCTACGGAACTTTTTGCATTATTAAACACCGATACATTAGTTAATAATGAGACTGGATACTGGACTATTAATCATCCCCTATTTATCGATGAATATATTTATCTCACATTGAAAAATAATCTTTTATATGTAGGTACAAACCAAAATTTTGAATCCCTAACTCCACAATTTACAACACTTGGATTCATTGCCAACATTCCAAAAGCTATTGAAAACTACCCACCAAAGAACACAATTCAGCAAATTGGAATGGCCGCAATTCCTGAAATTAAATTTCAGTCTATAGACCTTAATTTTAATCGAATAGAGGGGCAAAAAATGTATCTTGAAGGTTCAATAAAAATGACTGATACCTCTCAGCACTCTATGTTAATAATTTTAGGGGAGATATTAAAATTTAGAAGCCTACTTAAAGGATTAATTTAGCCCCGCTTTATTTATGAAAATATATTTAAGTAAACTTAAAAGAGAGACAAATACATTCTGGTATTTGGTTGATCTCTTTATGATTATGCTCATCATCCTCAACTTATTTTTGATGGGGTTTGATATGGCTTTTACAACCAAGTTTTTTAGAACTATTGTATTTGAAATTAGCCCTTCTTTTCACGAGTATTATTACAATGTAGTTCATCCAGATTTTTTAGCTTATGATCTGTTTTTTGTTGCCATATTTCTAACCGAGTTCCTATTACGTTGGAGTTTTGCTATTTATAACAAGAAATTCCAGAAATGGTACATTTATCCGTTTTACCATTGGTATGATTTAATTGGATGTATCCCTTTACAGGCATTTCGTTTTTTAAGATTGCTTCGTGTTTTTTCCTTAGTAATTCGTTTGCAAAAAAAAGGAGTTATAGATATTCGATCTACTTGGTGGTACATAATATTACTTAAATACTACTATATAATTGTCGAAGAAATTTCTGATCGTGTAACAGTAAATGTTATTTCTGGAGCTCAGTACGAAATAGCAACAGGAAGTCCAGTAATAGAAAAAATGATAAAAGATGTTATTCTTCCAAAAAAAGATATAATCGCTGACTGGGCAGCCGAAAGAGTTAAATATGCTTCAACAAAAATTTACTTAGATAAACGAGCTGAATTAAGAGAATATGTTGCACTTGCTGTAAAAGATGCTGTTGCCAACAACAAAGAAATTGCTGATCTTGAACGTATTCCTGTACTTGGAAAACAAATCGCAAAGACATTGGAAAGCTCTATTGGAGACATTACATCTGGAGTTATAGAAAAGACAATGCTAGATTTAGCACAAGAAGACAGTTCGGAAATGATCAGTGAAATTATTGATGTATCGCTAAAAACTATTCTCCACCCCTCTGCAGAAACAAAGTTTGAAGAAGCTGTTAA
>CALDTD010000331.1 GCA_937924345.1 uncultured Flavobacteriales bacterium
ATAACTGGCTTTAAATAGTATATGATTTAAGCTTATTTAAGCTTTCTAGCAACTTCTACTTCTGTGTAACATTCTATCTGATCACCAACTTTTATATCGTTGTATTTTGCAATGTTTAGTCCACATTCGTAACCTCTTGCCACTTCCTTTACATCATCTTTAAATCGTTTAAGTGATCCTAAATCTCCTGTGTAAACTACAATACCGTCTCTAATTAGACGAATCTTTTCGTTACGCATTAATTTACCTTCTATTACGAAGCAACCAGCAACTGTTCCAACTTTAGAAATGCTAAACGCTTCCCTAACTTCTGCAGTACCAATGATTTCTTCTTTAATATCTGGAGAAAGCATTCCTTCCATTGCTTCCTTCACTTCTTCGATTGCTTTGTAAATTACAGAGTACAATCTGATATCGATTTCTTCTTTCTCTGCAAGTTTTCTTGCTTGCATTGATGGTCTTACTTGGAAACCAATAATAATTGCATCGGAAGCTGAAGCTAATAATACATCAGATTCTGTAATTTGACCTACAGCTTTGTGTATTACGTTTACTTGAATTTCATCTTGTGATAATTTCAATAACGAATCAGATAGTGCTTCGATAGAACCATCAACATCACCTTTTACAATAATGTTTAATTCTTTAAAGTCTCCTAATGCTAATCGACGACCAATTTCATCTAACGTAATATGTTTTGTTGTTCTAAGTCCTTGCTCTCTTTGTAACTGTTGACGTTTTGAAGCTATGTTTTTCACCTCTTTTTCATCATCCATCACGTGGAAACGATCACCAGCTGCTGCAGCTCCATTCATACCTAATACAGATACAGGTTTTGATGGTCCAGCTTCTTTTACTTGGTTTCCGTGTTCATCGTGCATTATTTTAATACGACCGTGTTGCGTACCTGCAATTAAAACATCTCCAACTTTAAGTGTTCCTGCTTCAACTAATAATGTTGTTACAAATCCTCTACCTTTATCAAGTGTAGCCTCTATTACAGTTCCAATGGCGTTTTTGCTAGGGTTAGCTTTCAACTCTAGTAATTCTGCTTCAAGTAGTACTTTTTCTATTAATTCTTCAACACCTGTCCCTTTCTTAGCAGAAATTTCTTGAGATTGGAATTTACCACCCCATTCTTCTAATAAGATATTCATTTGAGAAAGTTGTTCTCTAATACGATCTGGGTTTGCATCAGGCTTATCACACTTATTTAGCGCAAATACCATTGGTACACCTGCCGCTTGAGCGTGATTAATTGCCTCTTTAGTTTGTGGCATTACATCATCATCTGCAGCAATAATAATAATTGCAACATCTGTAACTTGAGCACCACGTGCTCTCATTGCTGTAAAGGCTTCGTGACCAGGAGTATCTAAGAAGGTA
This sequence comes from uncultured Flavobacteriales bacterium, assembly GCA_937924345.1. Taxonomy (GTDB): domain Bacteria; phylum Bacteroidota; class Bacteroidia; order Flavobacteriales_D; family Parvicellaceae; genus S010-51. The sequence goes on from CALDTD010000331.1 coordinate 1,387, forward strand.
ACTTTACGTCCACTCTCACCTGTTACGCTGTAAGCACCAATATGCTGTGTTATTCCTCCAGCTTCTCCATCAATAACGGCTGTATTACGAACGAAATCAAGTAAAGATGTTTTACCATGATCTACGTGTCCCATTACTGTAACAATTGGAGGTCTAGATTCTAAACTTGCCGGATCGTCTTCAACTTCTTCAATAGAGTCTGATACATCTGCACTAACAAACTCAACATCATAACCGTACTCTTCTGCTACCATTGTTAGTGTTTCAGCATCTAAACGTTGGTTAATAGAAGCAAAAATTCCAATAGACATTAAGGTTCCAATAATTTGAGTCGCTTGTTTATCCATCATACTAGCGAGTTCAGAAACAGTAACAAACTCTGTTAACTTTAATGTTCCTAACTCTTCTTCTGCTCTTTTTAATTCTTCTTCACGCTGTGCACTCTTAGCGTTACGTTTATCTTTCCTAAACTTAGCACCCTTATTTTTACCTTTATTGCTTAAACGTGCAAGAGTATCTTTAATTTCTTGCTGAATTTGCTTATCGGTAATTTCTGGTTTCGGCTCAGATTTCTTTTTATTTCTATGCTGTTGAGAAGCACGCTTACCAGCCTGTTCTACGTTAACTTTTTTAATACGTTTACGCTTACGTCTTTGCTTTGCCTCTTCTATTGCAGCTTGCTTCTCTTTTTTCTTTTCTTTAGCCTTATCTACAGGAAGAACAATTTTACCTAATACAGTAGGAGCAGTTAATTTTTCTGCACTTGCTTTTATAGTTTCAACAACTTCTTTTTTAGGTGCTTCTTTCTTTTGCTCAACCTTTTTTGGTTCTTCAGCTTTTTTCGGAGTCTCCTTAACTGGTTCCTCTTTTTTCGCTTCAACCTTTTCTGCCGGTTTTACTGGCTTCTTAACTTCCTTTTTCGGCTCTCTCTTTGGCTTTTTAGAAGGGAGTTCAATTTTACCCAATACTTTTAATCCCGTTTTTTCTTCTGGCTTTTCAGTCGCTTCTTCTGGTTTTTCATCAGTTTTTGCTTCTTCTTTAGCTTCTTTCTCCTCTTGCTTTTGTTTTGCAACAAGTTCTTTTTGCTCTTCTTTTTCTGATCGAACTTCGTTTACCTTTTCCTTTACAGACTTAGATTTTTGAAATTCTCCCAAAAGTTGTTCGTAAACAGCAGGCTCTATTTTAGTATTTGGACTCGTACTAATTTCTACACCATGAGATGCTAAAAACTCAACAATAGTTGAGATTCCAACGTTTAATTCTCTTGCTACTTTACTTAATCTTTTAACGGCCATTCAGTTAATAATTGGTTGTTTATGTTTACTCCACCTCGGTTAAAAGGCTATAATCCGATGTAAAGATACATCTTCGTTTACTTTTTGTACCGAAATTAGCGAACTAATTTCGGTACAAAAATCTTATTCAAACTCAGATCTGATAATCTTAACAATCTCTGCAATTGTTTCGTCTTCTAAATCTGTTCTTTTTACTAATTCTTCTTCGCTTAATTCAATTACTGATTTTGCAGTATCGCAACCGATGGCTTTTAGCTCATCAATAATCCAACTGTCAATTTCATCAGCAAATTCATCTAAATCTACATCGTCGATGTCTTCTGCACCTTCTCGGTAAACATCAATTTCTAATCCACATAGTTTAGAAGCTAGCTTAATATTATTTCCTCCTCTTCCAATAGCAAGTGAAACTTGGTCTGGACGTAAGTAAACATTTACTCTTTTTTCATCTTCGTTAATTTCGATAGATTCTAGAGAAGTAATTTTTGCAGGGCTTAATGCACGTTGTATTAAGAGTTTTGTATTTGCTGTGTAATTAATTACATCAATGTTTTCGTTTCTTAACTCACGTACAATTCCATGAATCCTAGAACCTTTCATTCCAACACAAGCACCTACAGGATCTATTCTTTCGTCATAAGATTCTACAGCAACTTTAGCTCTTTCTCCTGGTTCTCTTACAATGTTCTTTATTGTAATTAATCCATCAAAAACCTCTGGAACTTCAAGCTCAAATAAACGAGCCAAAAACTTAGGGTCTGTTCTAGATAAGATAATAATTGGGGAGTTATTTTTTAATTCAACTCTAGACACAACTGCTCTTAATGTTTCTCCTTTTTTAAAGTAGTCAGAAGGGATTTGCTCCATTTTTGGTAAAATAAGTTCATTTCCTTCGTCATCAAGAATAAGTATTTCACGCTTCCAAATTTGGTAAACTTCTCCTGTAACAATTTCTCCAATTCTATCTTTGTAGATTTTGTAAACATTATCTTTTTCTAATTCGATAATACGAGAAACCAAGTTTTGTCGTAATGAAAGAATATTTCTTCTTCCAAAGTCTGCCATTTGAATCTCTTCAGAAACCTCTTCACCAACTTCAAAGTCAGGCTCAATTTTAATAGCATCAGAATAAGCAATCTCAATATTTGCATCTTCTACTTCGCCATCTGGAACGATTTCTCTATTTAACCAGATTTCTAAATCTCCTTTATCTGGATTAACGATCACATCTACATGCTCGTCTGTTCCATACCTTTTCTTTAGTGTAGATCTAAAAACATCTTCCAAAATACGCATCATGGTAACACGGTCGATGTTTTTCATTTCTTTAAACTCCGAAAATGATTCTATTAAATTTAAAGCATTCATTTGTTTATTTTTTATTTAAATGAGATAACTATTTTAGTTTCCTTTATATTTTCTATTAATATTGGGTGTTGTCTTACAACTAACTCTTTCTTTTTTCTACCCTCAATTTTCTCTTTTGATTCTGTTTCTACAACAATTTCGTTATCACTAACTTCAACTAGCTTTCCTTCTATACTTCCAACTTCTTTAAAAAGAACCTTTACATCTCTTCCAATGTTTTTTACATATTGTTGATGTACTTTAAAAGGGTTGCTTAATCCTGGGGTAGTAACCTGTAATTCGAAATCTTCGACTTCACGATCAAGATTGTGTTCTACATTACGACTTACTCTAATACAATCTTCTACAGAAGAACCTCCTTTAAGGTTGTCTATTTCTACCAAAATTTGGTTTGTATTGGAAATGGTAATATCTACTAAGTAGGTATCGTTGTCCATTTCGTCTATTCGCTCTTGTGCTAAAGCTTGTATTGTCTCTTTCTTTATCATAATTAAGTACAAAAAGAGGGGACAATTGTCCCCTCTTTTACTGTTAATCTTACGTTTTACGTGTTGCAAATATAGTATATTATATTTGTTTCACAAAACATCGTGCTATTTTATTCGGGATTTACCATAGCTTTAATTCTTACAATAGTATTTGTCGGCTCTGTATTAGCAGTTACTGTAACTGTCTTTTCTTGAGGTTTTCCTGCTTGTCCTTTGTTTGGCTTGTAAACAACATCAATTTTTCCTGTAGCTCCAGGCATAATAGGATCTTTTGGCCAACTTGGAACTGTACATCCACAAGAACCCTTAGCGTTAGTAATAAGTAGAGGCTCTTTACCTGTATTGGTAAATACAAATGAATAAGGATTATCCGTTCCTACATTTACATTTCCAAAATTATGTATTTCTTCAGTAAATTTAATGCTTGTTGTAGGTCCAACTGGTTGTTGCTTGTTTGATTGTGGGGTTACATTTTTGTTTTCCGGTTGTAAATTTACAGGAGGTACAATGTTAGCTGGGTTGTTGGTAGTTGTTTTTTGTCCCAAAACATCTGTAATACGATCATCTAGTTTTGATGTAGCGTTGTTTGTGTTTATTATTGAGAAAACACTTAGCGCTAGTGCTAATCCTGCTATTCCTAAAGTAACTTTATTATTCATAATCTAATTTTTGTTGTAAATATATATTCTAACTTTTTTAGTTTTCGATTAATTTATCTTTTTTAACATTTAAAATTTCTACTTGAGTTTTAAATGATTGGCTCTGCGAGCATTGAAACATTTGAGGTCTAGAGCCCCAAGAGTTCATTTCTTCACTTTGAGAAGAATAACTAATTTTTAGTCCAATATCATCTGGATTTTTCTCTACTTGATCTGTTAAGTGTTTAAAGTCTTTAATTGCTTCTGCATATTCTTCTAGAAATTGTTTGCACTCGTCAGAAATTGGATCTTCTTTTTCTTCTTCAATTTCTTTAATCTCTAATGACAAATCATTTTCATAATTGTTTCTAATAGAGTCTTTTACTTCTGTAGGAATAGTATCTAATAAACTAGAATCTCCTGTACACTCAAATTGTTGTTCTATACTTATTGGGTTTGGGAAGTTTTCTGAACACCAAGCATTATTTTCTTCTAAGGAGTCTAAACAGTCGCAAACAGTCAAAGCGATTATTGTTGAATCTTTTTTAAGCTCTTTAGTTGTTGATTCAACGTTTACATTATTTGTGTTTTCACTATTACATGCGAATAATAGTAATGTACTGACTATGATTATTCCGATTTTTTTCATGTTTTATTTTGTTAATTCTAAAGCCTCTTTTGTGGTGATAATTTTACCGTTTAAATCTCCAACAATAAAAGCATCTTCAAGACCTTCATCTTGGATTTCATTTTTACGTTTTTGTGCTTCTTGATAGGTGTCGAATTTACCTACTAAGTACTTTGTAATCATTGTTTTGTTGTCTAAACGTGGGAGTACATCACCTAAGTTTAGATAAGCATCTAAAACACTGGTAGGTATATCATTCTTGTAAGCACCAACTTGTACTCGGTATTTTACTAAACCATCTGTAAGAATTTTTTCAGTTGGTTCTGATTCTGCGTCCATTTCTCCTGGTACTTCATTTATGACTTCAAACCCTGCTTCCTCAAGAGAAATTCTTCTCCCTTCTTTAAAAACAGTAACGATAGCACCAGAGTACCCTTTTTCTAAAATACTTATTTTGTGATTAATTGCTTCTTCCTTGTTTGTAAATGCTCCAGTGTAATACCTGTAAAGCCCATCATCACCTTTTACGACTTCAATATCATCTATTTTTCCAAAAGCATCGTTAGAAATCTTCACATTAAATGCACCGATTTGAACTCTATAAATTGATTGAAGTACTGGGTTAATAATATCAAACTTTGGTAAAACAAGTGTTTTGATTTCTACATTACTTACTAATCGTTTTATTTCTGTTGGTTTGCCTTTAATTAAAGCAATACCTGTAGTTTTTACACCTTGATTTTCTAATTTTTGTTTTTCCCCTACAGCCTCAGACATTGTTTCGAACCCACCTATTACATAAAATACTGAATCACCTCTTTCTACAGTTTTAAAATCTTTATAACTTAAATATTTATATAACTCGTTTGCCGAAATTTCTTTAGAATCTGTTCCTATTACAATTGTATATTTTAGATTGTTTTTAATTTTTCTATCCAGTCCTTCTTCTCCAGATTTTGTTACATGTCTTTCTTCTTTATAATAGCTTCCGTTTGAGTCTATATAAGCTTGAAAACGCTTTTCAATGTCATCGTCGTACATCGTTATCCCTTTTTCATTAACTAGCACACCAAAAAGAGAGTTTAACTCTTCATCCCTATAATTTGGTACAAAATCTTTATCGTCGTCTAACGGACATCCTTTAGCATCTACAGGAAAAGCATCTTTTGGTGTTTTAATACAATCATCTACCAAGTCAAAAACGCCATCACCATCATAATCCGAAGTGTCTGCTGCTAATAGTTCTTCGTCTGAAAGTTCTAATTCTTTATCTTTTAATTCCGACTTCTTTTTTCGTTTTCCAAAATCATAAGTTAATGCAAAATGGGTGTATAAAAATCGGTCATTTTGTGCATCTCCTTTTCTTAACCCTTCGCTTTCTGCGGTTACATTGTCTATTAAATCAGAAAGTGTAAAATGCATAGAAGCTCCTAACCTAGCTTTAATGCGTTTACTCAAGTGAAAGTTTGCGCCAATATCTAGTGGAATAGCTAATGTTCTTTCTTGGTACTGTCCAAACCCATCTAAATTTGCTTCTCTTAGATCTGATTCATAACTATAGTCTCTAAAAATTTCTTTAGCACTTGCTGCGTTTGCAGAAGATTCGCTCAAATTTCTAATTGTACCGTCCGACCAATAGTGATATGTCTCTCCGTTTTTATCTTTTAAATCGGATTTTGATAAAAACTCAATAGATTCCACTCCTAAAGAAATGTAGGGGTTAACGACTCTTTTTGGTTTTAATATATTATAAAAGTTGTAGGTAACTGTTGCTCCTCCTGTTGTAATGTTCGATTGAAAGTTTAAGTTTCGCGTTAGTGTTCTTTCATTTGCACTTACTTGACCAAAAAGCACATAAAAACTTAGGTCAAAATTTGAGTTTAAAGCTTGAGAAACTCTTAAATCTCTGGCTAAACGGCTTACTGTAGGATGAAACCTATTGTTGTTTGCTACATCTCCTAAAAATGTAAACATTCCTGTGCCAAGACTTATTTGTGGTCTAAAATGAAATATTTCTTCCTCATTATTTTCAACTGAATCTACATCATAAAATTCTTGTCCCCATAAAGAAGATGAACAGAAAAGTGTAATTATAATATGGATTAGATGTTTTTTCAACAGTTAAAAATATATGATAAATATAACTTTTTTTTGTGATTTGATTTTTTTAGAGTTCGGAGTTCTTAATTATTTCACTTTTAAATCAATCATTTTTCTATCACCTATAAAACCTTCTAAATGATCCCCAATTAAAACAGGTCCAACACCTGCTGGAGTTCCTGTAAAAATAAGATCTCCTATTTTTAAAGTTAAAAACTGAGATAAATACACTATTAAATCATCAAAATCAAAGAGCATATCAGAAGTGTTACCTAATTGCACCTGTTCATTGTTTTTCATCAAACTAAACGATATTTCTTTTAGATTTTTGAATTCAGTTTTGGGAATGAACTCTTGTGACATTGGAGCCGAATAATCAAATGCTTTTGCTTTTTCCCAAGGTAACCCCTTAGCTTTACACTCTTGTTGTATATCTCTAGCTGTAAAATCTATCCCCAAACCAATTTCATCATAATAAGTAGGAGCAAACTTTTTAGAAATATTTTTTCCTAGTTTATTAATTTTAATGACTAATTCCACTTCGTAATGTAAATCCTTCGTAAAGTTTGGATAAAAAAAAGGAGCTTTTTTGGGAAGTCTTGCAGAGTCTGGTTTCATAAAAAATACTGGTTCGGTTGGAACAGTATTTCCTAATTCTTTTGCATGTTTTGCGTAATTTCTTCCTATACAAATAATTTTCATAGTCTAAAAATTAATTATTCCTCTTCGTAAGTTTGGTATAAAAAGTTGTTGTAAGGAAAACGTTGAATATGTAACTTTTTCACTTCGTTATACATCAACTTTTTAAAATTTTCTATGTTAATTTTTTCAACGGCAGATATAAAAATACAGTTGTTTTGCATTTTTGCCATCCAAGTCTTCTTTAACTCTTCTAATGTAGGTCTAGAAAATTCCCCATCTTCAAAGCCGCCAAGAGCTTCATAGCCATCAACCTTATTAAATACTAAAATTGTAGGTTTATTTAGCGCGTCAATTTCTCTTAGTGTTTCGTTTACTGTGTTGTACTGATCTTCAAATGCTGCATGTGTAATGTCAACTACGTGTAAAAGTAAATCTGCTTCTCGAACTTCATCTAACGTTGATTTAAAAGAATCAACTAATTGATGCGGTAGCTTTCTTATAAAACCAACAGTATCTGTAAGTAAAAAAGGAATATTTTCGATCACAATTTTTCTTACTGTAGTATCTAATGTTGCAAACAGCTTGTTTTCAGCAAAAATATCAGATTTACTCAACAAGTTCATCGTGGTGGATTTTCCTACATTAGTATAACCAACTAGAGCAACACGAATCATTTTTCCTCGATTTCCTCTTTGAACTGTTTTTTGTTTATCTATTTTTTTTAATTTCTCTTGTAAACGAGTTATTTTATCTTTTACAATACGTCTATCGGTTTCTATTTGTGTTTCTCCAGTTCCACGAAGTCCTATACCTCCTTTCTGACGGTCTAGGTGATCCCACATTCTGGTAAGACGAGGCAGCATATACTGCAACTGAGCTAGTTCTACTTGAGTTTTTGCATTTGCGGTTTGCGCTCTGCTAGCAAAAATATCTAGGATTAAATTACTCCTATCTATTGTTTTGCGTTCTAGTACTTTTTCTATATTTCTTAGTTGAGACGGTAATAGCTCATCATCGAAAATAACAATGTCAATTTTATTATTGTCAATAAATTCTTTGATTTCGGCTAATTTTCCTTTTCCAACAAAAGTTTTCTTGTTGGGCATATCCATACGTTGTACAAAGTTTCGAACTGTTTCTGCACCTGCAGTCTCTGCTAAAAAAGCTAATTCATGCAGGTATTCGTAAACCATTTCTGTAGTTTCATTACGCTGAATTAACCCAACTAAAACTGCTCTTTCTTTTGTTTTGTTTTTCGTCTCTATTCCTCCCATCAATAATTATTTTTAGAACCAACCAGCACCTAAATTTCTAAATGGCCAAGGAATTGAGGCAAGCATAATAATTAAACCAATTAAGTAGAATGTAGCAATTTTACTGAACTTTTTCTCGTCTTGTGTTGCTTTTTTTGATTGAATATACCCTAATGATATAAGC
>CALDTD010000332.1 GCA_937924345.1 uncultured Flavobacteriales bacterium
GCTCCGCACAATATCGGAAACAGTTAAACTCTTCTTCCATATACCTGCGCGCTGTTTAATTTATTACAGCAATACTGTCTTTGTCTCGAGAATAAAGGTGAGTACAGCGCATTTATTTTTGCACCAGTTATTTGTTTTATCATCTGTATAATAATACCCTCTTTCAAGACGATGAAACTTAATGGGCGCATCGTGCTCTGAACGCATGTAACGCAAATCCTTTTCTATAGTAGAATCGCAGACATGCGCTCGGTCGGTTCCAAACAATTCTTCTTCACACGCTTTTCTTAGCTCTTCTTTAGTAGGAAAAGGCTTACTCGAACTTCGAATACATTGATCAATAATTCTATATCGCTGAAATGCGTTTTTAGTAATCGGCATAATTATTCACTAAGTTAAAAACTTCCTTTTTAAAAAAAGTATAATTACACTTACATATTACAAAAACTAATGCAACCTTTATCTTAAATAAAAAGTCTAACACAATAGAAAAGCACAAATGACAAACGAGCAATTAATTAATAACTGTTTAAAAGGCAATGCTCGTGCTCAAGAAATGCTTTATACTAAGTTCGGGCCTAAACTAATGGGGGTTTGCTTTAGATACGCTGTTAACAAGCAAGAAGCAGAAGACTTATTACAAGATGGGTTTGTAAAGATCTTTGAAAAACTTGACAAATATTCGGGAATTGGCTCTTTCGAAGGATGGATGCGAAGAATAGTTGTCAATACGGCTTTGGATAACATAAGGAAGAATAAAAAATTCCAACTAAACACAGATTTAGAAAGCGAAGACTACAAATTGCAGAGTAACGATTTTATAGAAGAACGCTTAGCTGCAGAAGACTTAATAAAAGTTCTTAACAGCATTCCTTTAGGATATAAAACGATTTTTAACCTTTATGCAATTGAAGGGTATTCGCACAAAGAAATTGCTGAACAATTAAATATTTCTACTAGCACTTCAAAATCACAATACTCAAGAGCGAAAGCACTTTTGAGAACAAAAATTACAAAGCTAAATTTAAAATAGTACGCATTAAACAAAACATGAGTAAAGAAAAGTTTAACATAGAAGAGGTTTTTAAGTCTGAATTAGAAGACTTTGAAATGAACATTCCTAAAAATGGATGGAGCAACATCTCCAACCAATTAGGTAATGCTGCAAAAGTTGGAAAAGCCGTTTCATTCTCAACAGCAAGTATTATTATTGCTACAACATCTATAGCAATTGCTGTTGGGGCCATTACTTATGCTATTAAAAATTCTGCTGAAGAAAAAAAGATTACTCAGACGGAGCTTAACACAATAAAAAATACAACTACACCTCAAAGTATCACTAATTTTAAAAAGGAGGTAAATTCAACTGTTAAAAATGAAACTAGCACCTTAAAAAAAGTAAACCTTGAAAAGGCAGAAAACTCGATTATTGACCCTGTAATTGAAAAAGACAAAATAGAACACAAAACAAAACAAGACACTTATATTTTAAAGCAATCAAACACAACATTAATTGAAGATCAAAAAATATTCGAACCAACAAATCAGCCTTTAATTATTACAAAAAAACCAACAAAACCTTTATCAGAAGCGACTAAACAACCAAAAGAAATTGAAGTAATTACTATTGCTCCCACCAAAATAATAGCTTCTATTTCTGCTACGCCAATTGGTGGTCCCGCTCCCTTAACAGTAGAGTTTTCTCACCCTAATGAAAACATTTCTTCAATTTGGGATTTTAAAGACGGTGCAAAAAGTAGAGCACAACAAACGTCTCATACATTTAATCAACCTGGAGAGTATTCGGTAGAATTGACCTTGAAAAACGAAAATGGTACTGAACAAAAAGTAACGAAAAACATAAGCGTAGCTGCAACAAGTAAGATAAATTTAATCCCTAACATATTTACACCAAACAACGATGGAATAAATGATAGCTTTAAAGTTCGCTATGAGAATATGGAAGTATTTAAACTCTATATTTACGACAAAAGCGGAACTTTAATTTTCGAGTCGAATGATGAGCGAGAATCATGGAATGGCAAAACTAAATTCAATACTGAAGCCAAAGCAGATAGTTATATATATATTATAAAAGCTAAAGGTAATGACGGTAAAAAATATGAAGAAAACGGAATGATCAAGTTAGCTAGATAACTTTTTGGTTCAACGCTTGTGCAACTGTATAAGCCATAGAAAAACAGCCTTGCAGCAAATACCCTCCCGTAGGAGCATCCCAATCTACCATTTCGCCAACTGTGTAAATAGTTGGTGTGTTTTTCAAAGAAAAATCAGTATTTAGCTCATTAACGGCTACTCCACCAACTGTGGAAATTGCTTCATCTACTGGACGTAATGAATCCACAGCAATCTCTAATGACTTTACCTTTTGAATTAATTGATTTGAACTCAAGTACTCCTCTTTGGTTGTAAACTGTTTAATTAAAGCCAATTCATGGGTCGCCAAGTTTAATTGTTTTGAGTAATCTTTCGACTTACTGTTTTTTATTTTTTGATCTAATTCTTCTATTGAGTTTTTTGGCTTAAAATCTAATTTAAAACCTAACTGAAGTTTATCTTCTTCTTGTTTTCTAATTGACTTAATAATCGGATAAATAGCATTCCCCTCTAATCCATAAGCAGTAATTAAAGCCTCACCCTTTACAATATAATCATTGACCGAAATCGCAATATTTTTTAATGGCTTCCCAGCATGATTTTCTACAAATGCTTTATCCCATTTAATATTTACACCACAATTTGAGGACTGAAAAGAGTTTAATTTTATTTTTTCATTATCAAATAGCTTTAACCACATCCCATCGGAACCAGTCTTACTCCATGAAGCACCGCCTAAAGCCAAAACACAATAATCGAAATCTATTCTTTTTTTCTCTTTATTGTGGAATAATAAGACATTACTATCATTCAACTGTTCTAATTTATGGTTGAGTAAAACAGTAATATTTTTACGCTCTAATTCTTTTTTAAACGCATCCAAAACTTCAATTGGCTTTATACCTTTAACTGGGAATACACGATTACTAGACCCAACAAAAGTTACTATCCCTAGCTTAGACAAGTATTTTCTTAAATCATTATTAGTAAAATTCTTTAGCGAAGGTGCTAGCAAATGACTTGGTGAGTATTGCTTTACTAACGCATCTCCTTGAGCATTATTTGTAAGGTTAAAACCTCCTTTACCTGCAACTAGAAATTTACGCCCTAGTGTTTTTTCTTTTTCAACTAAATAAACCCTGTACTTTTCTGACAAGAACATAGCAGTTAACATACCTGCAGAACCTCCACCAACAACTACAATCGTTTTACGAGTCAAGTTATTTTTTCGCACTGTTTTTACTCGTCATTTTTAAAAACCCAATTTCCTGCTTAGTTAACGCACGAAAATTACCACGTGTAATCATGTCTTTTTTAATTCCAGCAAACGCAATACGGTCTAATTTTTTTACTTCGTAACCTAAATGTTCGAACATACGACGAACGATTCTATTTTTCCCAGAGTGTAGCGTAACTAACACAACTTTTTTATTATTCCCTTTTTTCCCAAACTCTGCGTTATCAAATTTAGACCAACCATCTTCCAGCTCTATTCCTTTCAATAACTTTTCTAATTGTTCATCTTTTAACCCTTTATCCAACTCAACATTATAAGTCTTCATAACATTATAACTTGGGTTCGTTAAACGCTTGGCTAAATGCCCATCATTCGTAAGAATAAGTAAACCTGTTGTATTTCGATCTAATCTACCAACAGGATAAATACGCTCGCTACAGGCCTCAGCCATAATATCCATAACTGTTCTTCGACCCTGAGGATCATCTGCTGTAGTAATGCAATCTTTAGGTTTATTTAAAAGAAAATATTTAAAGCGTTGACGACTAAGTGGTTTTCTACCATACTTAACCATATCGGTAGATTGAACTTTGTATCCCATTTCAGTGATCACTTTACCATTTACAGTAATTTCCCCAGCACTAATCAACTTATCTGCCTCTCTACGAGAGCAAACTCCTGCATCTGCTATAAATTTATTCAATCGAACTTCGTATGCGTCCTTACTACCTTTACTTCTATTTCCTTTCTTCATAATTCTAATTGCAAAAATACATTATTTCAAGTAATTTTTTTTGATCACTATCTTAGATATTAAAACCAAAAAAGGCATGGTTAAAATTGAGCTCTATTTTTTTTTGGCACACAACTTGTGTAGCAAGTTTCAGTAACTTTAAAAATTAGAAAAATGAACGAGTTAAAATCACAATTATCAGCATTAAAATCATTAGCAAAACAATTAATGAAAATTGGAAATATTTCTGAATACTTTAATACATTAAAAGAAGTAAACGCATTAGAAATGGAATTAAACTTAGTAAAAACACACTAAAATTAACTTTCCCTTAATATTAAAAAGTGTAATTTAGCAACTAATTAGAAAAGTGATCGTCAATCGTTCGCTATTCATTTTTTAAAATTAGAAATCAAGCTAAGTTGAAACACTTGCCAAATAAACTAATCACCGCTATAACAATTCTTGTTTTAGCATTTATAGTTCCTCAAAAAGGAAGTGCTCAATGCTTTGAAATAGAAAGCATTTTAGTTGATGCATGCGGCTCTCCTGAGTCTGAAAATGAAATGATCCGATTTAAAGTTGGACCAACAGCACTAAATACCGCAGACTTATCTATTTCTTGGGCTACTTCTTTCAACCCTTGGCTTGGTGTTTGTCAAAACGCTACAACTGCCCAAACAACTCAAGCATTAAACAGCACAATAAGTACTTGCGGAAACTTATTAGAACCAACTGGAGGTATATTACCTGCTGGCGCATCAGTGATTATTGCAACAAGTACAAATTTAAACGCTAGTTTTAATTCATTTGATGGTTTGAATGAAACTATTTATATTATTTATCAATGTAACGGAAACACAGCCGGACACTTTGGAAATCACGGAACAAGTGCAATACGAACTTTAACAATGAACTTTGGGACATGTTCTGACGAGGTATCTTATAACAGAAACTTCTTAGTAAATCAAAATGGAACTACCGGAGGAACTTCTGAAGAAAAGGACGGTGGAACAGTTAACTACACAACCAACGGAACGGCGACATACATAAACAATGGTTGCCAAGCACCAATAAACCCAAGTAGCA
>CALDTD010000333.1 GCA_937924345.1 uncultured Flavobacteriales bacterium
ATTAAACAATTTAAAGCCTTGGACCCAGCTGTTTTAAAATCTATGGAGAATTATGAACTCCAAATCGCATTAACAGAAGAAAACCAAAAAGAGCACTTTTTCCAAGACATTAGAACCATAAGAACAGACTTGGCCATTCGAGAAAATTTTGAACGATATCTTAAGATTGCTAGGTTAGAAAATATATTAACCCGACAGGAAGCAGCAGGACTGATGTCTTTGTTTGATCGAGATGCAAATATTAACTGGATGTCTGAAGATTTAATGATTACCGTAGCTGCGGCTTACAATTTAAAATCTAAAGCCAAAGCCAAATTACAAGCAAACAAAGATTATTTGGACCATTTATATAATCAACATTATTCATTTTAAAAACGAATATTAGAGGAATTACTTCCAGAACATTAATAAACTGTTCTGGAAGTTTTAAATCCTTTTTGGTACACTATATAAAGTAACATTATTATTTTAACTTTTTAAACACTAAATTATGGTATTTAGCTACGGAGTAACTATTGAGAACGCATTACGATATTTAAGAGGGGAATTACCTCCGGAAAAAACGGACGAGATTTATTTACTTACCATGCGAAATCCCCATTTTAGGCAAATATTAAAAGGACTTAAATTATTGGTAGGAGATGCTGGATTTGATATTGATAAGGATGATATAGAGGAAATGACAAAAAGCATAAAAGAAGAAGATTTAAACAGATGCAAAAATATCGAAGAATTATTTTATGAAATGAAAGAAGAATACGAACAGGAAATAAATTTTGCGAATAAAACACTAGAAGGTGTTGCTTTGAGTTTAGTAGAAGAAGCACTTTATGAAAGTGAAAGCTTAAAACGAACGATGAAAATTACTTGTGAAAAATTGGAAAAAACATTGGAAGATATTAATGACTATGAACGAATTAAAAAAGAAAATGAAAGTCTAAAAAAGGAAAACGATTGGCTAAAATCTACAATCAATCCTCCTAGTTTTTACCATGACCTCATTCCACCCATTATTTTAAAATCTATACGTAAGACCAAAAATAGGTTTAAATAAAAATAATAACTGACCTTTCGCAGGTCTATAATTAGGATTTATAAAAAATAATATTATAGCTAGCCCAAAAGAGGGATAGTTTGCCCCTGGCATATCGTTGGTTGAGTAATGGGATTTTTCAATTCCAATAACTCTTGATATGCGGCTTTGAGGGCTTTGAGATACAGTTGAGCCTTAATCGCAAAATGGTTCTTCTTTTCCTTGATTTTCAAAACTTCCAATTTACAATAAGCTATCATCGAAGCAAAAATGTGATTGCTTTGAGTCACCTCATATTTCGTTGGTGATTTTGATAAGCCAGCATTTTGTTTGAGTGATTTATGAAAGACCTCTACGCCCCATCGTTTTTCATAGATTGTAAAAAGGTCAGAAGTAGTCAAATTTAGGTCGTTGCTGATTAGATACAATTCACCCGTTGAGCCATCTTTGTTTATAAAGACTTGTTTAACTAAAAGAACTGGAAAATCTAATCCTTTTAACCAAACTTGCTGTGACGAGTCTGATTGATAGGTTAAGCCATCGACTCTTTGATATTTGCCTTGCTTCTTGTCTTGCTCATTCAATGCTATACTTCGGTTGTTTTTTAGAGCAACTACGAAGTATTTCTTCAAATTGTAGTGAATAAAATCAAGGTTTTCTTTAGAACTAAACCACGTATCCCAAACGATGTAGCGGTATTTTACCTTATTGTATTTGGTAATTACGCGAAGTCGTTCTCTTACTAATTCATTCTTAGTGACTGGGCTGCGTCGCTTAATTTTTTGCTTCTTGGAATCAAAATAAGTTTCCGTTTTCTTAATTATTTCATAAGCTACAGGAAGCGTAACTTCTTCACCATTTTCTAAAGTAGAATGATAGGCAAAATTCAAAAGGTTAATTCCTTTGATGTTTCGATTCTTACAATGGTCCCAATGATAGCAAATCATCTCATTCTCGTTTGAATGAGGTTTTTCTGAAATGGTGTCATCAATACTGATTACACCTCTTTCTTGTTCAATTTTGCGAATAAGTCGCTTTACCATTTTCCAAAAATCTTTCTGTGTAAATTCTTTTTGGCTGAGAAAACGACTAATTTGGTCATGACTGTATCCTTCATCAATTAACTTGCTTAACCCTGTAGCTGTTATCGCACTAAAAGAGGTTAAGCAGAAATCTGAGTATAAATCTAATAGTTGTGGATTTTTCATAGCTGAGTTGGATACTTTTATTATCCAGCAAATCTATAAAATCTCCCATCTTTTAAAAACTATTTTCTAATTTCAAAATTTTTGACCTGCGAAAGGTTAGATAATAATTAACTCCCGACTACTAACATATATAGCCAGTTTTCTTTTTAGTTAAGAAGACTGGTTTTTTAGTTAAAAAAGCTTTTTTACTGGTTTTCCAAACTGTTTTTAAAGGAATGTTTGTTTTGTTGGTTAAAGCATTAGAGAAGAAATTCGTAGGAAAAAATAAAATATTCAAAAAAAACAAACTATTTCGTGAGGTATTCCCTAATTGGGGCATTATATAAGTAGATGAGTCTTAAAAGTAAGATTTAGAAAAGGGAAATGGCTGCAACCATTTTCCCTTTAATTGAACGATTGTACTGATGAACAGTATCATTCAAACCTGACGCAAGTTACATTTTTTTTTCTGATAAGGAAATAGTTAACGTAAAAATTGCGTCGTTGCTCATCAGTATAGTCAATTTTTTGACATATTTTAAAATGCTGTAAGATGAGTAACACATTATTACTAACCGTCATCGGTATGGCCATTACAGGAGTAATACTCGGGATGAAAGTCGCCCTAAGTATTATTCGCTCCGTTCCTCTGTTTGGAGGAGGCTATCCTACTGTAATGCCTACCG
>CALDTD010000334.1 GCA_937924345.1 uncultured Flavobacteriales bacterium
CTTTTGTTTTTATAATTATTGTAATTGTTTTCTTTAGTGGAGAACTAATCTGGAGAGATCGAGAGCAAAAAATAAATGAGGTTATAGATTCAACCCCGCATAGTTCAGCTATTGCCTTATTTTCAAAAGCCTTATCGTTAATTTCTGTAGCTTCAATTTTTCACTTTGTTTTTGTAGTCATCGCTATATTTTATCAATTGTTTAATGGATTTACAAGAATAGAAATAGATATATATTTATTGAATTATATATTAGCAATACTTCCAACATTTATTTCTTGGGCAGGTATCTTAATTTTAATTCAAGTTATTTTTAATAATAAATACCTCGCATATTTTGTCGCTATATTAATCATTTTTGGTCTAAGCAGTATACTGTTGGCTCTAGATATAGAAACGAATATGCTTTTTCTTTCTGGTGGACCAAGAGCTATGTATTCAGACTTAAATGGTTTTGGTCCTGAAGTTTTAGGTGCAGTTTGGTTCAATCTTTATTGGGTTGCTTTTTCAATTATGGCGTTATTGATTGCTGGGTTGTTTTGGAATAGGGGGATTGTTACTTCTTTTAAAGCTCGATTATCTAACATAGGTAAAATAAAAGACAAAAAATATATATTAGTTACTATTTTTTCTTTCGTAGCTTGGTTAACTGTAGCTGGAGTGGTTTATTACAATACTCAAATTTTAAACCCTTATTTAACTTCCAAGCAAAAAGAGTTGGTACAGGCCGAATATGAAAAGAAATTCAAAAAGTACGAAAATATAACGCTTCCAAAAATTAAGGAAATAAAGTTTAATATAGATGTTTTTCCTAAAGAAAGAGGAATGAAAGTTCAGGCAGAATTAAAGCTTACCAATGAGTCTCACTTGCCAATAGATTCTTTACATTTTAATTTAGATAAAGATTGGGAAACAGTTTTTAATATTCCAAACTCAGAATTAGTTTTGAATGACAAAAAGGTTGATTATCAGATATACAAATTGACGAACAGTTTATTGCCAAACGAATCAATTAATATTAAGATAACGAATACTTATATTACTCGTGGGTTTAAAAATAACGGAGAAAATAGAAGTATCGTTAATAATGGAACATTCGTTAATAATATGTATATCCTTCCAATGATGGGGTATGCTGGTGCAGTAGAAATTAAAGAACCGAATAAAAGGAAGAAGTATGGATTGACTGAAAGAGTAAATACACCTCAATTAGAACATGATTGTAGTGGATCGTGTATGAAGAACTATCTTTCGAAAGGAACAGCAGATTTTATAAATGTAGAAACAATAATTTCAACTTCAAGTGATCAAATAGCTGTTGCGCCAGGGTCTTTAATTAAGCAATGGAAAGAAGATGGGCGTAATTACTATCAATATAAAGTAGATCATCCATCTCAAAATTTCTTTTCGTTTATATCTGCAAAATATGAAATCTCTAAAAGAGATTGGAATGGAGTTAATATTGAAATCTATTATGATAAAAAACACAGTAAAAATGTATCTATGATGTTAGATGCTGTTCAACGCTCGTTAGAATATTATACAGAAAACTTTGGTCCTTATTATCACAAGCAATGCAGAATTATCGAGTTTCCAAGATATAGTAGATTTGCACAAGCTTTTCCTGGAACAATGCCTTATTCAGAAAGTTTTGGATTTATTGCAGATTTAGGAGATAAGGATAAAAACAATGTGATAGATGCTGTAGTCTCACACGAAATGGCACATCAATGGTGGGCACACCAAGTTGTTGGTGCAGATATGCAGGGAGGTACATTTATGAGTGAAAGTTTTGCAGAGTACTCCTCTTTAATGACGATGAAAAGTATTAATGATGATGCCATAAAAATGAGACAGTTTTTAAAATACGATCATGATAGATATTTACAAGGTAGGGGAAGTGAAAGCCTAAAGGAAAGACCGCTTTATAAGGTAGAAAATCAACAATACATACACTATGGAAAAGGGAGTGTTATTTTATATGCTTTGCAAGATTATATAGGAGAGGATAAAGTAAACCTTGCTTTAAAAAACTTTTTAGAAGAGTTTAAGTACAAAGCACCGCCTTATCCAACTTCGTTAGATTTTTTAAAGCATTTAGAACCACAAGTTCCAGATTCATTGAACTATTTAATTGATGATTGGTTTAAGGAAATTACATTATACGATAATAGAATAAAGTCTATAGAATATTCTAAATTAGAAGACGATATGTATAAAGTAGATTTTAACGTAGAATCTAAAAAGATAAAAATAGATTCCTTGGGTGTGGAAACTTTTGAGGGAATAAATGATTGGATAGACATAGGCCTATATTCTAATAAGGATGAAGACTCATTAGTATTTTGTAAAAGAGTAAAAATTGATAAACCAACAATGATTTTCTCATTTACAGTTAAGGATAAACCAATAAGAGGGGGGATAGACCCTAAACATTTACTTATAGATAAAGTTTATTCGGATAATAATAAAAGTTGTACACTGAAAACAGATTAATACCCAAAACAAAATAAGTTTTGAGAACCATTTGGTCCAGATTTTGGCTTATGTTTATAATAAGCCTGTCCGGCTGAAGTTTTACACGCTTGGGCAGAACTTAGTTCTGCCCAAGCGTTTATTATCCCTTCTGCTATAAAGGCTCCAGGATAAAGTAGGTTAGTAGTATTTACTAGCGGATAGCTATTTGTAAATTCATAATAGCCCTTAAAAAAATCATGAGAAGCGCAAGCTATTGCAACAGCGTCTTTGGGTGTATGTGTCTTAGATGGAAGTATGTCAGGATGATCATCCATTAATCCATTGTGTCCATTAAAAATAAATAAATCTGCATTAGTGGCAATTTCATATTTTTCATGTTCTATAGTAATGGAATCCAATCTATTCCCAGATAGTGCGTTAAAATAGTCAGATAAGCAATTGTTCATGCGATCTCCTCGATAGGCATCTGCAATTAAATATACAATAGCATTGTTTTTATAATTCTTTTTAAAAATAACACGCTCCAAAACGTTTGTATCTATATCCAATTTGCTTTCAAGTAATTTCCAATCTGGTAAAGACTTAAAATAGCGTTTAATTCCTTTGCTAGTTGCCCAATATAGATTGCTTCTTAAACTTAATCCGTTACCTAGACTTTCTGTAGTAGGGATTATTCCCTGATGTATATTATCGCAAAGCGGAACAAATAAATGAACAATTAACGCCTCATTTGAATTGATTTTATTTTTAAGACGCTTAAGTATTTTAACTCTGTTTTTAGGGGGCTCCTCTTTAATATTAGTAATCTTTATATTTTCGTTGCTTACTTCTAACTTATTAAGTTTAGTTTTCTCTAATTCCTCTCTTTGCGAGTTAATACAACTAGAGAAAGTTATTACCAATATAAATATAATTGCTTTCATAACTGTTATAATGCAATTATCAATATTTGGTACAAAAAAGCCCGATATAGATTAATATATCGGGCTTCCTGTTTTGTTTGTTGTTTTATTAAAGTTTGTATTCAAACTCTACTCTTCTATTGTATTGGTATGCTTCTTCATTGTCTTCATTAATTACTGGCATACTTGGTCCGTGTCCTTCTGGAGATAAACGACTAGCGTCAACTCCTTTACTTTGTAAATAATCTCTCACAGAGGCAGCTCTTTCTGTAGATAACTTTTGGTTTAATTCGGCACTACCTGTTTTGTCTGTATGTCCATGTATCCCTAGTTTAACATCTTTAAAAGTGTTCAGAATTGTAGCTAATTTATCTAAGTTTGTTTTAGAACCTTCCTTTATCTTAGCGCTTCCAACTTCGAAGTATAAATCCTCAATCTGGAATAGTTGATTTAAATAATCAACTGGGTTTTCAACTGCACTCCAATGAATTAAGCTCTTAGGTATTTTGTTTTCGTCAACACCTTTCCAAGCACCAGTTTTATGGTCGATTAAAAAAGTAATAGGTGCTCCTATTCCTGCTCCCATTATTAAATCTCTAATTACCCACTTCTTTAAAATTTTACTTTTAACATTAAATGTTCTTGATAAATAGGTCTTTTTTAAATAAGTAACTTCATATTCTTTTTTAGGGTCTATATCTAAAACTACAGGCGATTTACCTTTGTAAATACCATTTACAAAAACCAAAGCATCTTTTTGAACAGGATCTAAAGTAATTGTTTTGGGCTTTTGATGTTGTTTGGCTAATGTAGCACAGCTGCCAAGCAACACTGCCGAACTAGCGATTAATAAAGCACTTTTTAATATTTTTTTCATTTTTAAGCAATTAATGTCCTTTTGTAAATTAAGGATATTAGTATAATATTTTGCACAAATATAAATACATTAATCGGAACTAGATTACCTTCAAAAGCTACTTTTCAACGCCTATTTTTTTATATCTATTTTTTTTGATTAGATTAATATCAAGACTTTAAAATTAGGTTGTTAAAAATTAGATCATTTTTTCTTTGTTTTAACAAAGTTTCTTTGTCCTAATATAGTGCCTCAACGCTAAAGATGTTAATTTTGAAAAAAATCCAGTATATGAATTCTTCGAAAGAAAAAACGCATAAAAGTCATATTTTAATAAAAGGAGCTCGTGTCCATAATTTAAAAAATGTTGACGTTGCAATTCCACGAAATAAAATGACTGTGGTAACTGGTCTTTCAGGGTCTGGAAAATCTTCGTTAGCTTTTGATACCTTGTATGCCGAAGGTCAGCGACGTTATGTAGAAAGTTTAAGCTCTTATGCTCGACAGTTTTTAGGTAAGTTAGACAAGCCAGATGTAGACGGTATAAGAGGTATAGCCCCTGCAATAGCAATAGAGCAAAAAGTAAATAGTCGAAACTCTCGTTCTACTGTAGGAACTTCAACAGAAATTTATGATTATTTAAAGTTATTGTTTGCAAGAGTGGGTAAAACCTACTCCCCAGTATCTGGAAAAGAAGTAAAGAAAGAAAGAGTTAGCGATGTAATAAAACATATATGCCAATTCGATGATAAAAGTAAATTTGCTATTACGAGTCCTATTCATCCTCCAAAAGGTAGAACATTTGGAAAACAGTTAGAGATATTAATAGATCAAGGTTTTTCTCGCATTGTTATCAATGGTAAGATGGAACGCATAGAACAATTTATTAATAACGAAGATGAAGACTTAAAAAAGTTAGCTCCGCAGTTATTAATTGATCGTTTGGTAAAAGGTGAAATGACAGATGAAGCAAGAGCAAGAATTGCTGAATCTACAGAGGCAGCGTTTTTGGAAGGTGCTGGAATTTGCTCTGTGCTTTTATTTGCTGATGAGGTAGTAGAGAAACGTTTTTCTAATAAGTTTGAATTAGATAATATAATTTTTACAGAGCCAACAGTAAACTTTTTTACGTTTAATAACCCAATTGGGGCTTGTCCTACATGTGAAGGTTTTGGTAAAGTATTAGGTATAGATAAGGATTTAGTTATTCCAGATAAAACTTTATCTATATACGAAGGTGCAATAGCGCCTTGGAGAGGAGAAAAAATGAAATTATGGAACGAAGCATTAGTTATGAATGCTCACCGTTTTGATTTTCCAATTCATAAACCCTACTTAGAGTTAACTACAAAGCAAAAGAATTTACTTTGGAAAGGGAATAAGTATTTTGGAGGGTTAGATCTATTTTTTCAAGATGTAGAGTCCCAACTTTATAAGATTCAATATCGAGTAATGTTGAGTCGTTATAGAGGGAAGACAGATTGTACTGATTGCGAAGGTTCTCGTTTGAGAAAAGACGCGAATTATGTAAAAGTTGGAGGTTACTCTATTACAGATATTGCTTCGGCAAGTATAGACGAGGCAAAGCAAATAATGACTAGTTTAAAGTTAGATGAACAAGATACTACCATTGCAAAGCAACTTTTAATTGAAATAAATTCAAGATTAGACTTTTTAAGTGATGTTGGTTTAGGGTATCTTTCTTTAAGTCGAATGTCAAACACTTTATCAGGTGGAGAATCTCAACGTATCAATTTGGCTACTTCACTAGGTAGTAGTTTAGTGGGGTCTATGTATATTCTAGATGAGCCAAGTATTGGTTTACATCCTAGAGATACATTACGTTTACTAAAAGTTTTACGTTCATTACAGAAATTAGGAAATACTGTAATTATTGTAGAGCACGAAGAAGAGGTAATGAAAGCTGCCGACGAAATTATAGATATGGGACCTATGGCTGGAACTTTTGGAGGAGAGGTTGTATTTCAAGGAAATCATGATGAGTTGATTAATGGAGATAAAAGTTTAACAGCTAAATACCTTACAAATAAGTTAAGTATAGCTATTCCCACAAAAAGAAGAAAATGGAGTAAAAGCATTTTAATAAAAG
>CALDTD010000335.1 GCA_937924345.1 uncultured Flavobacteriales bacterium
GTAGAATCAACTTGAGATAATTGTTTGTTAATTTTCTTCGTTGCTTTACTCACTTTCATACGAGCTTTTAACGTTTTTAATTCGTTTTCGTATTTACTAATGTTAGATTTTACCTTATTAATGTTTGTTTGCAATTGTGCAATAGAAGAATCGAATTTTTGAACCTCTGCAGCCGATCGTGCGTGGTTTTCTTTCGCTTGTGCCACTCTTTTTAATGCTTCTGTAGCTAAACGATCTGCCTCAGCAGCATCCATTTTTCCTTCTTTAGCATTGTTTAATAATGTCATTGCTTTCTTTTCAAAATCTTCTATTTGAAATTTAGCTTTATTCATATCTGCATTAGAACGAATTCTTAATGCTTTTACTTCTGCCAATGCTTTTAAAGATTCTGTTAAGTCTCCTTTTAAATCTCTAATTCCTTGTTCTGTTAACTTTATCGGGTCTTCTAACTTGTCAACTAAGTTGTGTGCTTCCGATTGTCCTATTTTAAATAATCTTCTAAATATGCTCATTGTATAGTGTGTTTAAGTGTTTAATTTATTTCGAGAATTCGATTAGTTCTTGGTTGTACTCACTCATTAATAAGCTTAAAGAGTTAATAGAACCTTCTATCTCGTTTTGGTCTAAGTTTTCTATTTGTAAGGTATCTCTAAAAGAAACTTTATTTTCGTCTAGAACAAAAGCACCGTGTATAATGTCTCTATTTTTGATTAATAGTTTCTTGTATAGTTCTGGAGTTTCGTTTTTTACTTCAAATAAAAATTGTTCCATAATAAGAATTGGGTCTTCACAATCTAGTATTAGATTATAGATTCCTTCTTCCTCTCTTTCGATTACGAACATTCCATTTTCTTCGTCTTCCACTTTTATTACATAGTCTAAATCTACTAAGTAGTTTTTTATTTTTTGGAAGTGGTTTGGTGTGTTTTCCATATGTTAAATTTTAATTTTTTATAAATGTATAAACAACTAATTAAATTAGCAAATAAAAACTAAAAATATTTGCATTTTGTTTTTTTAGAGTGTTTTTGTTATATTTTATACTAAATTTGTTAGCGTAATGTCTGCGATAGGAATTAATATAAAAAAAATAAGAAGTGTAAAAGGCCTAAATCAAACTGATTTTGCTAAACTGTTTGGTTTAACTCGAGCTAATATTGGCTCGTATGAAGAGTTGCGTGCGGAACCAAAAATTGAGACAATCATTAAAATTGCAGCGTACTATAAGTTAAAAATAGATGATTTAGTAAAAAAAGAGCTAACGGTAAATCAAATTTCAAATTTTGATGCTTTAGAAAAATTAGTTCTGCCACTTAACGAAAAGAAGAAAGGTGTAAAGTTTATCAATAAGAAATCTTTAACTGATTATCCAGAGAAAAAAAACAATAAGGTTTTTTTAAACAGTTTACAGTATATTAATTTCCCTTTTGGAACAAAAAAAGTAGAAAAACGCATTCTTTATAACGAGGGAAATGATTTGCATTTTAATAATGAAGGGTTTTTACATGGCGATTTATTATT
Source organism: uncultured Flavobacteriales bacterium (assembly GCA_937924345.1). Taxonomy (GTDB): domain Bacteria; phylum Bacteroidota; class Bacteroidia; order Flavobacteriales_D; family Parvicellaceae; genus S010-51. Next base: position 1,522 of record CALDTD010000335.1, read on the forward strand.
TTTAGAGAACGTAAATTTAGATAGCGATACTTTATTAGGTGTAGTAATAACAAATGATACTATATATAAAGGAATGATTTCGGAAGTTAATTCTTATATTGAAGTGCAACCCATAAACCCAAATGGAACAAAGCAACGGATTGAACGAACAAAAAAAGTTGAATGCTGGAAAATAGTCGGAAAATATTCGGAAGAAGTAATAACTAAGGCTATAATTACAACAAAAGTAGAATTGCTAGAGAAAAAAATAGAGGCTTTACAAAAAGAATTGAAGTTATGATTGGCCTGCCTTTTATTGTTGCTATAGCTAGACCAAACCAAAATTTTATTGGGATTTCAATTGTGATTTTTTTATCTCTAGTTATGCTTGCAATTGTCCGACAACAAAACAATACTATTTCGGTTGCTGTAAACAGCTTTTTTAACCTACGTTTTTTTCGTCAGTCTATGCGAGAAGAAACAACGAGTTCGATACGTCTTTCTAGAGTCTTACTGATTAACTCTTTTCTTAATATTGCTACAACATTAAACTACTTTTTAGGGGCCTTTTTGTTGTTAGAATCAGAAATCCTAAGAGTAGCTTTACTATTTGTTTTTGTTTTCGCATGGTATGTAGTTAATATTTTAATTAAAAAAATCATATCTATACTAAGTAATACTACTCATATAGAGACAGAAGACAGAAGATATAATCAGTTTTTTTATCAAAGTCTTGGTTTGTTTTTGCTCCCAGGAATTGTTGGCTTGTATTTTTTTCCTCAATTTATATTTGGTTTTAATGTTTCTAATGTTGTTGAAATGTATATTAAAGGAATTGTACTTTTTTTGGTGTTAAATAAGCTTGTTCAAAGCATTTTGCAAAGCTTTGAAATAAAAATTTCAAGGTTTTATATTTTTTTGTACATTTGCACCCTTGAAATTTTACCGTTAAGTGTTGGTTTTCAGTTGATAATTAGTTGAAAAATCAAGACTAGTAGTGGTTTCAAGGCAGAACAAATAGAATTTATATGCCGATCAAAACAATTTTAGTTTCTCAACCGCAACCAAAAGCGGGAAAAAACCCTTTTGAAAATTTAGCAGGAAAAAAAAAGCTAACAGTAGATTTTAGACCTTTTATTCATGTAGAAGGAGTAGAAGAGCAAGAGTTTAGAAAAGAGAGAATTAATTTAGCAGATTTTAGTGCTGTTATATTAACCTCAAGAAATGCGGTGGACCATTATTTTAGAATGGCAAAAGAAACACGTTTTACTGTTCCAGACGATATGAAGTATTTCTGTATTTCTGAAGCTGTTGCTTATTATTTACAAAACTATATTGTTTACAGAAAGCGTAAGATTTTTGTAGGAAAGCAAAGAATTACTGATCTTATTGATATCCTTAAAAGACAAAAAAAGGAGAAGTTTATTGTGCCGTGTTCAAATATACAACGTTCTATTATTCCAGAGCAGCTAGAAAAGGCAGGGTTAGATTTTCAAAATGCAACACTTTTTAAAACAGTTTGTAGCGATTTGTCAGATCTAGAAGACGTTAAGTATGATATGCTTGTTTTTTATAGTCCATCAGGAATAGAGTCGTTATTAAAGAATTTTCCAGATTTTGTGCAAAATGACACAAAAATTGCTGTTTTCGGACCAACAACTCAGAAAGCTGTAGAAGAAGCAGGGTTAAGAATAGACATAAAAGCTCCTCAACCTGGAACACCATCAATGACAATGGCAATTGAAAAATATTTAAAGGATAATAAGTAAATTATACAACTAAAGCCGAAGTTAATTCGGCTTTTTTCTTTTTCATAAATGAAGCTAAGCCTTAATCGTTCTTCAAGTTTAAAAAGTAGAAGTGTAATTCAATCTATTTTTAAAGAAAGAAATGGTTTTATACAGTATCCTATTCGGGTAAGTTACATTAAACAACCGCTAAAATTAGGAGTTAAAATTGTTTTTTCCGTTCCAAAAAAAAGGTTTAAAAAAGCTCCAGACCGAAATAGAATAAAAAGACAATTAAGAGAAGCCTACCGATTAAATCAATTTGAGTTTAAATCAGCTTTAGATCAGTTGGAAACTGGCATAGCTATTTATATTGGTTTTGTGAGTGATGAATTTCCTGCTTTCTCCTTATTAGACGAGAAAATAAAACTATCTTTAATTCGTTTAGTTAAAGAATTAGAAAAAGACGAAAATGAAACTTAAACATATATTAATCTCTATAGCTGTAGGTTTGTTGCTTACTAGCGCTACTACTTACAGCGTTTCATATTATTTTAATGCAAAAGATGACGATAACTACTTCGAAATCACGAAGAACCTTCGCACAATGTCCTCTGTATATAATGTAATCAACACATTTTATGTTGATGAGCCCCAACCTGGTAAAATGATGAAAACAGGCATTGATGCAATGCTAAAATCTTTAGATCCATATACGGTTTATATTCCTGAAAGTAAGATTGAAGATTATCGTTATATGACCACCGGTCAATATGGAGGAATCGGGTCTTTAATTCAACAACGAGATGAATATATTATGATTTCGGAACCTTATGAAGGTTTTCCGGCTCAAAAAAGCGGATTAAAAGCTGGTGATTTATTGTTAGAGGTAGATGGTAATCCTGTAAAAGGTAAAACCACTCGAGATATGAGTGATATTCTAAAAGGTGGAGCCGGTACTGAATTGACAATTAAATACAAAAGAGATGGAAAAGAAAATGAAATTACGATAGAAAGAGAAGAGGTAAAGATAGCGGAAGTACCATATTTTGGAATGTTGAACGATGAGGTTGGCTATGTAAAGTTAACTTCCTTTACTAATACAGCAAGTAAAAATATTGGTGCTGCTTTGCGCAAAATGAGAGATAGTTCTAACATGAAAAAAGTAGTTTTGGACTTACGTGATAATGGTGGTGGGCTTTTACATGAAGCTGTTAATATTGTTAATTTTTTCACGCCTAAAGGTCAGTTAGTTGTTGAGACCAAGGGAAGAATCGAAACAATGAACCGGAGTTATAAAACACAAAATAACCCATTTGACGAAGAGATGAAAGTTGTTGTATTAATCAATGATCGTTCGGCTTCGGCAAGTGAAATTGTTTCTGGAAGTATTCAGGATTTAGATAGAGGAGTAGTTATTGGTCAAACGAGCTACGGTAAGGGGTTGGTTCAGCAAACGAAGGATATTAATTTTGGGAGCAAAGTAAAGGTTACAATTGCAAAATATTACACGCCAAGTGGAAGGTGTATTCAAAAACTAGATTATGCCAATAGAGATGATAAAGGAAAAGTTGCAGCATTCTCGGATAGTTTAATTCATACTTTTAAAACCGAAAGCGGAAGAGTTGTAAAAGACGGAAGAGGAGTAGATCCAGATATAAAAATAGAGGATGAAGTTTACAGTCGTTTAACCGCTGTTTTGGTAGGTGAAAACTACGTGTTTGATTATGCTACAGCATACGAACGCTCGCACCCTACAATAGCTTCAAGTAAAGATTTTAGATTAACAGATCAAGAATATCAAGATTTCATAGCGTCAATAAAAGCGGGGGATAAAATTAGTTACACTACTGACTCTCAAGAAATGCTAGAGCAGCTGCAAGAAATCGCTAAAGATGAAAAGTATATGCAAGATTCTAAAAAAGAATTTGATGCATTATTAGCGAAGTTAACACCAGACTTAGATTCTGATTTAATGCGTTATAAAAATGAAATTACAGAGATTTTAGAAAACGAAATTGTAGCAAGATATTATTACCAAAAAGGAAGAGTAGAAGCTTCATTAGACACTGATTCTTACATTAAAGAAGCATTAGAAATTCTAAATGATGAGAAAAGATATAACGAATTACTAAAACCATAATTGTACGTTTTAATTGCAATCAATGGGTAGCTTATCATCGGAAAGGAAAAGGTTTTCATATTATTTAGAGTTTTATAAAAAACATTTTCTTAAAGCAAATTATTGTTTTTTTAGCTGTGCCCTAGTGGTGGGGTTATCAACAGGTAAAATTATAATGAGTATTGCTAGCATTGCGCTATTTGCTAATTGGTTATTAGAAGGTAATTTTAACGCTAAACTTGAACATTTAAAGCAACACAAGAATATATTTTGGCTTTTAGTTTTTGGTTATTTATCGTTACTTTTTTGGTTAATAAACACTTCTAATTTTACTTATGCTTTTAACGATTTAAAAGTTAAAGTTCCCTTACTCTTATTTCCCTTAATATTGGGAACAGTTCGTTTTTCTGCACAGAGTATAAAGCTGATTTTCAAGTTTTTTATATTAGGAACATTAGTGAGTACTATTATTAGTTTTTTAGTTTATCTCGAGATTATTCCAATAGAAAAAAGCCTTGATGATATTCGAAGTATTTCGATTTTCATCTCTCATATACGATTGAGTTTATTGATTTGCTTTAGTATAGTTTCGCTCGTGTATTTTAAAGTAAAAAAGATAAGAATACTCCCTGTTTTAATGAGTCCCATAATCATTTTATGGTTTATATATTTTCTTTTTTTGATACAAGTTTTTACAGGGGTTTTAATCTTGTTTTTCCTGATTTTATTTTTTATTATTTATGTATTAGTAAAACAAAAAAAATATGGGCTTGGCATACTAGGCTTGCTTGTTATTATAGGAGCTTTCTTATATACAATAAACAAAGTAAATGAAATCTATCAAAATCACTTTATAACAGAAAAAATTGAAATTTCTTCGCTTGATGAATACTCAAAATCTGGAGAGTTGTATGAGCATTATCCCGAAAGAACTTGGCTTGAGAATGGAAATTATGTATGGCGATATATTGCCTCTCGTGAGCTGCAAAAAGAGTGGGATAAAAGAAGTGTAATATCTTTTAATGGGTTTGATAAAAAAGATCAGCCTCTTTATGGAACCTTATATCGTTATTTAACCTCAAAGAATCTAAGAAAAGACAAAGAAGGCTTAGCGAGCTTGTCAGATTCAGAAATACGTTTAATCGAGAGTGGAGTTACAAATTGTTGTGAAAAACTAACTGGAGTTGATAAACGAATAAAAACAATATTATTTCAAGTTGAACGCGCTAAGAATAATCAAGATCCCAATGGTCATGCAATGACTCAGCGTATTGCTTATATTAACGCAGGTTTAGACTTAATAAAAGAAAACTTTTTTTCGGGGGTTGGATTAGGAGATACACACGATGCTTTTTTAAATTATTATGAAGTTAATCATTCTAAGTTAAAAGGAAATAACCGTAAAAGAGTACACAATCAATTCCTAGTTTTTGGTGTTACTTTAGGTATTTTAGGATTTATTATTTGGATCGGGATACTTTATTTTCCACTTGTTTTAGCAAAGAAGAATAGCTTTCTGTATGGGTGTTTTATGCTGATTATTACGGTAAGTTTCTTTACCGATAATACGTTGGAACGTCAAGCAGGAGTTATGTTTTTTGCTTTTTTCAATAGCTTATTAATTTTTCAAAAAGAACTAAAATAGTTCACTTTTGTTTTTTAAGACATTCGTTGTATCTTTCGACTTATTAAATAAGACATTTCTATGAAGAATTTTTATACTTTTTTGATTATAGTATCTTTTGTTTTTTCTGCAAAAGCTCAAGTTACATGGAGCGATGATGTCGCTGAAGTAGTCTACAATAATTGTGCTAGTTGTCATAACCCTAACGGAATAGCGCCTTTTAGTTTGTTAGATTATCAAGATGCTTACGACTTTAGGTTAGCAATTTCTTCTTCTGTTGGTAATGGAGATATGCCACCATGGACAGCCGATACGACTTATCAGCGTTATTCGCACGAAAGAATTTTAACAGCCTCAGAGAAAGCTGCAATTTTGGATTGGGTAGCGCAAGGAGCACCAGAAGGTAACGCTGCAAATACACCGCCTCAACCCGTTTTTGCGAATGAAGGTTTCTTAACTCAAACACCAGACTTGGTACTTCAAGCTCCTGTTTACACGAGTAAAGCTAGTTTTATTTCTGATGATTATGTTTGTTTTTCTGTACCAACAGGTTTAACAACTAGTAAAAAATTAAAAGCTTTTGAAGTTATTCCAGGAAACCCTTCAATAGTTCATCATGCGCTTATTTATACAGATCCAACAGGTGCTTACCCAACAGATACAACAAGTGGTGCTTGTAATGGTCCAGCAGAAGATGGGTTATTAGGAGGTTATACTCCAGGTGCACTACCAACCGTATTTCCAGGTCAAGGGAATATTAACTTTGGTTATAATTTAGAAGCTGGCTCAAATATTATTTTTGCAATGCATTACCCAGCCGGTTCAGCAGGCTTTAAAGACAGTACAAAAATTAGATTGTATTTTTATGATGACGCAACTACGATTAGAGAGGTGAGGAGTGTTCCTGTTCTTAATAGAATAACCGGTAGTAAGGCGTTTACAATACCTGCAAATACAATAGACACTATTTACGATCAATTTGATGGATTACCATTGGACGTATCTATTTTAAGTGTTTTCCCACATATGCACTTATTGGGTAAAAGTATTGAGGCTTATGCCGTTACGCCGTCTAACGATACAATTAAATACGCACGAATAAATGAATGGGATTTTGACTGGCAAGAGTTTTTGTTTTTCGAATACATTAAAAAATTCCCAGCTAATTCTGCAATGAAAGGGAGAGCTATTTATGACAATACAAGTAATAATCATCATAATCCAAATGATCCCCCAATTGATGTGAGTGGAGGTTATAATACGACAGACGAAATGTTTTTAGTTTACTTTCATTTTTCGTTATATGAACCAGGAGATGAATTTTTAAATCTAGACAGTTTAACTCAGGAGTTTTATTCTGTACAAGTAGAGGAGTATAATAAGGCTGCATCTGTAAAAGTATATCCTAACCCTTTTAAAAACGAAACAACTCTTTCTTTAGATGTAAACGCTGCTGTTACTAGCCTTTATATATATGATATGCGTGGGCAGCTAGTAAATAAGTTACTAGACAGAGCTAAGTTAGTCTCTGGAGAAAACCAAATAACATGGAGCGGAACTAATGAAGAAGGAAGTGTTGTTCCTCCAGGAATATACTTTTATTCAATTATACAAGATGGTGTTCAGTCTTCTGGCAAAGTAATAAAAACAAATTAATTTTATTCTTCGAAAGAATTTTTAAAGTTTAGAGGTATGAAAAAACTAACCTTAATTATTTTATCATTAATATCAATAGTTGGCAAGTCTCAAGTTACTTGGAGTGACGATGTTGCTGAGGTTGTATATAATAATTGTGCTAATTGTCACAACCCCAACGGAATAGCACCCTTTAGCTTATTGACTTATCAAGATGCTTACGATTTTAGATTAGCAATATCACCAGCTGTTGCAAATGGAGATATGCCACCTTGGACTGCAGATACAACATATCAGCGCTATTCTCACGAAAGAACTTTATCCTCACAAGAAAAAAATATTATTTTAGATTGGATTGCACAAGGAGCTCCAGAAGGTAATGCAGCAAATACACCTCCCCCCCCAGTTTTTGCTAATGAAGGATTTTTAACTCAAACACCAGATTTAGAAATACAAATGCCAGCTTATACTAGTAAAGCCACTTTTATTCATGATGATTATGTTTGTTTTTCTGTTCCTACAGGTTTAACCGAGGACAAAAAGGTTAGAGCTTTCGAAGTAATACCAGGAAATCCATCAATAGTTCACCATACATTAATTTATATAAATCAAGATGGAGCATACCCAACAGATACTAGTGGTTTTTGTAATGGTCCAAATCCAGAAGATTTAAATTCAAGTTTAATGGGGGTATATGTGCCTGGTGGTTTACCAACTGTTTTTCCTTCAGATGGAAATGTTAATATGGGATATAAAATTAACGCAGGTGCTAATATTGTTTTTGCAATGCATTATCCTGCTGGATCAGCAGGTATTAGCGACAGTACAAAAATAAGGTTGTATTTTTATGATGATAATACTTCGATAAGAGAAATAAGAAGTTTACCGGCTATCGCTAAAACGAATTTTACAATTCCTGCTAATACGATAGATACACTATATAAAAATCAAACTGTGCCTTATCCAGGTTCTATTTCTGTATTGAGTGTATTTCCGCATATGCACTTATTAGGTCAATCAATAGAAGCTTATGCTACTACTCCTGAAATTCCTTTTGTAAGTACTTCTGATACAATTAGATTTGCTAGAATAAATAAGTGGGATTTTGATTGGCAAGAGTTCTTCTTTTTTGAGTACGCTAAAAAATTGCCTGCAGGGTCTACTTTAAGAGGGGTAGCTACATACGATAATACAAGTAATAACCATCATAACCCAAATAACCCTCCAATTGACGTTAATGAAGGTTTAAATACTTCAGATGAGATGTTTTTGGTTTACTTTCATTTTTTACCATATCAAAGTGGTGATGAAAATCTTAATTTGGAAGATATGACAAGTAATTTTTATACCGTTCAAGTACAAGAGTTTAATAAGGCTTCTTCTGTAAAAGTTTATCCAAATCCTTTTAATCATGAAACTACACTTTCTTTAGCTGTAACTAACGCTGCTGTTACTAGTCTATATATTTATGATATGCGCGGACAGTTAGTGAATAAGTTACTAGACAAGGCTCCTTTGGTTTCAGGGGAAAATCAAGTAGTTTGGAATGGGACAAATGAAGAGGGCAATCAAGTTAGTCCTGGTATATACTTCTATTCTATTGTGCAAGACGGAGTTCAATCATCTGGTAAATTGGTTTACGCAAAACAATAGTTTTTGGCATTAACTTTGTTTTGTATTTGGTAAGTTAAAATTTATTGAATTATGAAACAGTTAGCGACATTATTTATTTTAGGATTTGCTTGTTTAAGTTCTTCGGCTTCAGAAGGTATTTATGAACAGCAAATAAAAGCTTCAGCATTTAGTTATAGAACAGTAAAGAATACTGCGTTTCAAGAGGGAGAAAAGTTAACCTATAAATTACATTATGGGATTATAGATGCTGCCAAAGCTACTTTAGAGGTAAAAAAATCAGAAAGAACAATCAACGGAAGATCAATGTACCGAGTGATTGGTAAAGGAAGAAGTGTAGGTTCGTTTAATTGGTTTTTTAAGGTAGATGATCGTTATGAAAGTTACATTGATGAAAAAGGTTTATTTCCCTGGGTATTTGTACGAAGAGTAAATGAAGGAGGTTATAAAATCAACCAAGATTATACTTTTATTCAAAACAAAGGAAAGGTAAAAGAGGGCAAAAAAGAGTACGAAGCACCAACAAATGTGCAAGACATGATTTCGTCATATTATTATGCTAGAACATTAGATTTTTCCAACGCAAAAAAAGGAGATGTATTTCAGTTTGACTCTTTTGTAGATGGTGAGGTTTATCCGTTAAAAATTAAATTTTTGGGTAAGGAAACAGTTAAAATTAGAAATGGTAAGTATAAAGCCCTTAAGTTCTCTCCAGTAGTACAAGTAGATCGTATTTTTAAAGATGAAGAAGATTTACAGGTTTGGATTTCTGATGATGAAAATAAGATTCCATTATTAGCCAAAGCTAAAATATTATTTGGAGCAATAAAAATGGAATTGACAGAGTATGAAGGGCTAAAAAGTCAAATTTCTAAGATTGAAAAATAAATATAAAACATATAAAAAATGCACCTATTCACGTGCATTTTTTATGTGTGAATATGTGAATTGTCTTTAAGTTCAGGATCACTTTTGGTCCTCTAATTTTATAGCTACAGAATTTATACAGTAACGTAAACCGCTAGGAGCAGGACCATCGGGGAATACATGACCCAAATGTGCATCGCAAGTATTACAAACCGTTTCTACACGTTCCATTCCAAAAGAAACATCTCTATTGTAAGCAATTGCATTTATGGTAATAGGTTGCGTAAAGCTTGGCCATCCAGATCCTGAGCTAAATTTAATAGTAGAATCAAAAAGTGGTGTACCACAGCAAATACAATTGTATATACCTTCTGTGTAAGATTCACAAAATTCACCTGTTCCAGCGCGTTCAGTACCCTTCTGTCTAGTTATTCTATATTGTTCTTTAGTTAGTAATGCTTCCCATTCAGCTTCTGTTTTATTAACTTTTTTATTTGAAGTTGGGTTTCCTTTTTTAGCAAAATCTAATATATCAGTCCATTTTAATAGCATAGTAAGTTGGTATTTGTAATACAATAACTGCTTAAATTTAGTTATTTTTTAATCCTTAATTTAAAGTTTTACTTCCAACTAATGTTAATTACAATAAATTCGATAACTATTCCTGCTCTTAAAACTGATTTTTTTATTAGTTTTCCATTCTTATAGAGTTATATAGAAGTCTTTATTGTCTTAAATATTGACAAATAAAATTTTTTAAAACAATTAGAAAATAAGCAAAGTGCGCAAGATATATTTGATTTTAATTATAGTTTTTTTGAGTGTTTGTTATTATGCTCAAGATGTTTCGACAATGTTAGAACTTAGAAAATTATTTTACAAAGCAACGGTAGTAGAGTCTTATGTTACCAAAACGGAGACGTATATTAATTCTCACGAAAAGCAAGACCCTTTTGATGCATACAGTTCTATGTTGGTTTTTATGAAGGCAAAATACGTTATCAATCCTTATACAAAGCTAAGTTTAGTTAAAAAGGGTAGAAAAAAAATGGAGGCAGCTATAAAATTGTATCCAGAAAACATGGAGAGTCGATTTTTAAGGTTAGTGATACAAACCAAACTACCCGGTTTTTTGGGGTATAATGATGCTATTACAGATGACCAAAAGTTTATTTTAGATAATTTTAATTCAAATACAGATAAAGATTTAAAAGCTAGGATTAAACTATACTTCAAAGAAAATGAAATGATTCCTGATGAGGAATATAAGAAGCTAAAAATCTAATCCGTACCTTCTCGATATAAAAGCACATAAAAATTTGCTTTCACAATTTTTCTTTGCATTTTACTCGAGCGGATTATTTAAACATTTTCCAGTCTAAACACATTACTTTATCCTTAATCACTCGAAGAGACTATCCCAAAAGGTCTCAACAGGAAATAATATTATCAAGAAGCAATTAATTCCAAGAAAATTTAACCAACCAAAAAATCACACATTTGCTTAAACGCTTTTCCTCTATGGCTGATTTCATTTTTCTCACCCATGTTTAACTCGGCAAAAGTTCTATCCA
>CALDTD010000336.1 GCA_937924345.1 uncultured Flavobacteriales bacterium
TTAAAACTGTGTATTTAAAACCCTTTTTAAGTGCCAAACTAATCGTTCATATGAACCATTATCTAATGCTCTTGTACCCGTAAGCATACTCGTAAAAAACAGAGGCACATTATGTAAAGATGAATTTGGTTCATCAATTCTATGTGTTCCTATTTCATCATCAAAGGAATAATTTATTCCAAGCCCAGCAGGTTTTGTAACTCCAAATAAATCGCGTGCAAGTGCATTACTAACAACAATTACCTTAGGAGTAATTGCTTCTAGTACACTTCTCGTAATCGCTAATTGTTCTGATACAAAATCTAAAGTATCTGAATTGTGCTTCAAATAATGATAAACATGCTTTTGATTGGTATGTCTGAAATAAAACAAATCTACATGTGTCCATTTATGTTTTACCTGTTTTGAAATATCTTCAAACCTTCTAAAGTATTTTTGATAAGCATTATTCTCTTGTAACAAATTATAAAAACTAGAGTCATTTTTATGATCTACCTTTTCGTTATAAGAAGGATTAATTCCTACAAATAGAATTGAATCACATTCTAATTGGTCATGGGCAACAAATCCTCTTTCTACAACAAAATCTAATGTCTTATATTTATGAAATAACGACTTTAATGTACTCTCAAAATTTTCCTTTAGGCTGTATGTATTCTTCATCTTTTTAGGCTTTTATTATAACTTTAAATATTTTCCAAAAAATAAACAATGGAAGAAAAACAACAATTAAAACCCTTTTAATCCACGAACGCTTTTTAACTATTTTGTAATTATTAATCTTATCAACTTCAATTATTAAACCGCCTTTAATTTGAATACCTGGATATTTCGATTCTAAATAATTAAACGCTTTATCAAAGCCAAACTCTGACTCATACATAAGAGCTTCTTTACGCCCAACGTTAAAAACCTCATTGAAAGAAATTATCTTTCCAAAACTTGCAGTACCTTTAAGTGATACTTGATAATCTAACTTTTCCATTTTTTTTGAACAAAGTTAAAACGAAAGATAGTGAGGTCACCAGTTCAAGTTACTTCAAGATTAAAGACTTGTTTTTAAATACGTTACAAAAGTATGTTTGAACCTTGAGCTGTGTTTATATTTTCTAAGGAATAAAAATCTAAAGCTTTTAATTCTAGTCCTTTTTTTATTCCAAGGTTTAGATAACTATTCTTCACACAATTAATAATTGGTAAATAATTATCTGAACTTTTTTCCGCTGTATTAATTAAAGATTCGTATTTGTCATAAAGGTTAATTACTTCTTTATGCGCGCAGCAAAAATTTAATGCCATTATTAACTGTGCTAGAACAAAAGTTCCACTAAAACTTTCTTGCGATAACATTAGCTTTTCTATTCTAAAAATTGAAGTCTCAATTTTATTTATCGTTAATGATTTTTTAAGCCATTCAGAAATTAAATAAATTGCTATAAATCGACTATAAGGATAAGGATGTTTAAATAATTCTGAAGGAGTATTTATATCCACTTCCTTAAACAAGATATAGGAACAGCGAATGGCTTCTTTATATTTAGCTATTTTAATTAAAGCTAAGAACTCAATTGAGGTTGCAAAAATAAAATCAGCATTATAAATCTTAGGACTATTTGGTGTAAGGTACTTTAGGTAATGCTTAGTAATTGCATCTTTGTAATAATGATTGAGATAATCTATATCTACAAAGTTCTCATAAAAATAAAACCTACCAACCTTACTCTTTGCCAACTCTGGAAGTAGTATAGATCTTGCTTTTAAATCTTTTCTAATTACTTTACCTAGACTTTGACCAACATTCTTTAATAAGTCATAGTCGGTAAAATAAGCAGGCAAATATTCCAAATAGTTAATTACTGACTTAAAATCATGGTTCTTTAGGCAAATATCGAATAATATCTTACCATATCTATCTGGTAAAATTAAAGACGACTTAGAAATAGGACGCTCTTCTTTATGCTTCTGCTGAAAATCTAACCAGCTACTGTAGCCAACATAATTAGCCAAAAAATTAAGCGTGTTTTTGGAAGTTTTTGAAGTATTACTTACTAATTCAAAAAAACGTTGAATTGTGGAAGAAGAAACATAATTATTTGTTTTCTCAAAAATTAAGTCCGAAAATAATTGAGAATTGGCAATACTAACTTCTTGTTCAAAAAGACTCTCTAGCTCTTGTTTCAGTAATTCTATATAGTATTGATGCTCGATTTTCAAATATAAACAATATTACTAATAACTTATGCTTCACTAAAATTTAACAACCTTAGAAATTATACAAAAATGTATATCAACATATATTCTAGAGTTAATATACTCTTCAATAAAACTTTAGCATTATAATTTTCAAATCAAATTTTCAAACATAAAAAAAAAGGGACAATTCTCTCGAATTATCCCTTTCATTGAAAGATATTAAAGAAACGCTTATTCTTCTTCAGCGGATTTGTCTTCTGTTTTTGCAGAAGCTTCTTCCGTTTTAGGAGCAGCTGATTTCTTAGATCTTCTTCTTGTTTTCTTCTTAGGAGCAGCATCTGCAGATAACAATTCGTTGAAATCAACTAATTCTATCATTGCCATTTCAGCATTATCTCCCAATCTGTTAGGTAACTTTATAATTCTAGTATACCCACCTTGTCTTGTTTCTACTTTAGGCGCTACAGTTCTAAATAATTCTGATGCAGCTTCTTTACTCTTTAAATAACTAAAAACAGTTCTTCTTGAGTGAGTAGAATCAGTTTTTGATTTAGTAACCAAAGGTTCTACATAAACTCTCAAAGCTTTAGCCTTAGCTAAAGTTGTAACTATTCTTTTATGTTCAATTAAAGAACAAGCCATATTAGAAAGCATAGCTTTTCTATGTGCTGACTTACGTCCTAAGTGATTAAATTTCTTACCGTGTCTCATTGTTAGTATTTTCTTGTAGAATGAGAGTAAATTAATTACTCTCTATCTAGTTTATATTTTGAAATATCCATACCAAATGAAAGTCCTTTAGATTCTATAAGGTCTTCTAATTCGGTAAGCGATTTTTTACCAAAGTTTCTGAACTTCAATAAATCATTTTTCTTAAACGAAACTAACTCACCTAATGTCTCTACATCAGCAGCTTTTAAACAATTCAAAGCACGTACGGATAAGTCCATATCTACTAATCTTGTTTTAAGCAATTGACGCATATGAAGTGATGTTTCATCAAATTCTTCTGCTTCAGCTCTATCAGCATCATCTAAAGTTATTCTTTCATCTGAGAACAACATAAAGTGGTGTATCAAAATCTTAGCAGCTTCTTTTAAAGCATCCTTAGGATTGATAGAACCATCTGTTGTAATATCCATCAATAACTTCTCATAATCTGTTTTTTGCTCAACTCTGAAGTTAGCAATAGAATATTTAACGTTTTTGATAGGTGTAAATATAGAATCAATAAAGATTGTTCCAACTGGTGCATTAGAAGTCTTATTTTCCTCTGAAGGAACATATCCTCTTCCAGAAGAAATAGTCATCTCTAAACTTAACTTTACAGATGATTCCATTTTACAAATAACTTGCTCAGGATTTAAAATCTGAAAAGCAGAAGTAAATTTACCAATATCTCCAGCTGTAAATGAATCTTGCCCAGAAATATTAATTACTATCTTCTCTGTATCTGTATCTTCGATTTGTTTCTTAAAACGTACTTGCTTTAAATTCAAGATCATTTCAGTAACGTCTTCAACAACACCTTTAATTGTGTCAAATTCGTGTGAAACACCCTCGATTTTTACAGAAGAAATAGCATGACCCTCAAGAGAATTTAATAAAATTCTTCTTAAAGCATTCCCAACTGTGATACCATAACCTGGCTCAAGTGGTCTAAATTCAAACTGACCAAAAGTATCAGTTGAATCAAGCATAATTACTTTATCTGGTTTTTGAAAATCTAAAATTGCCATTTTTATTGTTTTATTAAGCGTTCAACTATTATTTAGAATATAATTCAACGATTAGTTGTTCTTTTATATTCTCTGGAATTTGATCTCTTGTAGGTACAACACTAACTTGACCTGACATTGATGATGCATTCCATTCTAACCACTCATGCTTGGTATTTGAAGCCGCTAAAGAATTAGAGATGACTTCTAAAGATTTAGATTTTTCTCTAACACTAACTACATCACCTACTTTAACACTGTAAGAAGGGATATTTAAAACCTCTCCATTGATAGTGATGTGTCTGTGCGATACTAACTGACGAGCTCCACTACGCGTATTAGCGATTCCTAAACGATAAACAATATTGTCTAATCTAGTCTCACATAATTGTAACAAAACTTCACCTGTAATTCCAGACTTGGAATTAGCTTTCTTAAATAAATTAGAAAATTGCTTTTCTAAAATACCATAAGTGTACTTCGCTTTTTGCTTCTCAGCTAACTGAACAGCATATTCTGATTGCTTCTTTCTTCTTCTATTATTCCCGTGCATTCCAGGAGGATAGTTCTTCTTTTCAAGAACTTTATCTGCCCCAAAAATTGGCTCATTAAATTTACGAGCAATTTTCGATTTTGGACCTGTATATCTAGCCATTGTAAATAGTAATTTCTATTAATAAATTAAACTCTACGTCTCTTTGGAGGACGACATCCATTGTGTGGCATTGGTGTAACATCAATAATCTCTGTTACTTCAATTCCGCTATTGTGGATACTTCTAATTGCAGACTCACGTCCAGAACCAGGTCCTTTAACGTAAACTTTAACTTTTCTTAAACCAAATTCGTGAGCTTCTTTAGCGCATTCTTCAGCTGCTACTTGAGCAGCATAAGGTGTATTTTTTTTAGAACCTCTAAATCCCATTTTACCAGCAGACGACCAAGAGATAACTTGACCAGATGCATTAGTTAATGAAATTATTATATTATTAAAACTAGCTTTTATGTGAGCTTGTCCTACAGGTTCTACAACAACCTTTTTTTTCTTTTTTTGTGACTTAGCCATAATTAAAAAAGATTATCTTTTATTTAGTTGCTTTTTTCTTGTTTGCAACAGTTTTCTTTCTTCCTTTTCTTGTTCTTGCGTTGTTCTTAGTTCTTTGCCCTCTTAAAGGTAAACTATTACGGTGACGGATTCCTCTTTGACATCCGATATCCATTAAACGCTTGATGTTCAATTGAATCTCCGAACGTAACGTACCTTCAACGGTTAATTCCTCGCTGATGATATTACGAATGGTTCCAATTTGCTCATCATTCCAGTCTTGAACTTTAATGTTCTCATCTACACCTGCTTTAGCTAATATGCTCTTAGCGGTGCTTCTTCCTATACCATAAACATAAGTAAGTGCAATAACACCTCTTTTGTTTTTTGGCACATCAATACCTGCAATTCTTGCCATTTTCTAAATAATTGTTTTTTAACCCTGACGTTGTTTAAACTTAGGATTTTTTTTGTTGATTACATACAACCTTCCTTTCCTTCTAACGATTTTACAATCGGCAGAACGTTTCTTTACTGAAGCTCTTGTTTTCATTGTATTTTATTTATATCTGAAAGTTATTCTTCCCTTAGTCAAATCGTACGGCGACATTTCTACTTTAACTTTATCACCAGGTAAAATTCTAATGTAAAATTTTCTCATCTTCCCAGAAATATGAGCAATGATCGTGTGACCATTTTCTAGTTCAACACGAAAAATGGCATTAGGTAATGCCTCTAAAATTGTTCCGTCTTGTTCTATCGCAGCTTGTTTAGCCATACTTAATTTTTATTCTTTAATACTTCTTCT
>CALDTD010000337.1 GCA_937924345.1 uncultured Flavobacteriales bacterium
CTTTAAATAAAGAAATAAAGCAAGAATTTACATCAGCTGGCGCAATGCATGTATTAGCAGTATCAGGGCTTCATGTTGGCATCATTCTCTATATTTTGACTTTTCTTTTTAATGCTTTATTCGGAAAGTATCGATTTAAAATAATGAAAACCATAGGTATAGTTACTTTAATATGGTGTTTTGCACTATTAACAGGTTTTAGTATAAGTGTGATACGCTCTGCAATTATGTTTTCGTTTGTTGCGATTGGAAGTATAAGCGGAAATAAAATAAATATTTATAACTCTATTGCTGCATCAGCGTTTATAATCTTATTAATTTATCCTTCGGCTCTTGTAGATATAGGATTTCAATTAAGCTATATTGCAGTTTTAGGAATTATTTATTTTCATCCTAAAATAAATAACTTACTTTATATTAAAAACAAAGTACTAAACCACCTATGGAGTATAACTGCTGTTTCTATTGCTGCACAAATAGTTACTATTCCAATTAGCTTATATTATTTCCACCAAATACCTGTTTATTCAATACTTACTAATCTTTTTGTTATCTATTTTGCAATTGTAATTATTAGTTTTGGAATACTCAGTTTGACAACAATGTTTGTCCCCTCATTATTTAGCTTAATTATAATACTACTCGAGAAAATAATCTCATTACTTTATTATCTAATTAATGAAGTAAACAAACTACCCAACGCTACATTAAATCAATTACATTTAAGTAATTTCCAAGTTTGTTTACTTATAGGCTCCATAGTATTAATAATAATTTATCTCGAAAGAAAAAAAATGATAAGCCTCTATAGCTTCATAGGCTTACTTATCCTCTTTATGATAATAGAACATTTTGAAAATTATAATTTTTCTAAACATCAGGAACTAATAATTTACAACACAGAAACAAAGTTGACATTAAATATTGTCGATAATCAGCAAAATATTATTTACACTTCTGACACTACCGAAAAGCGTATACATTTTTTAAAGAAACAATTATATAACTATTGGGGAAGCCGTGATTTACATACACCACAAATAAAATACCTCTCAGACAAACGTAATAGTATCATTCGAATAAATAAGAAAAAGATTTATATTCTAAATAATCATCAACTAAATGAGTCATCAAGCCATTATGATTATACGTTAATCAACAATAATAACTTGAATTTTAGTAAGGTTTTAAATAAATTAAAGACAAAAGAATGGATTTTAGGCAATAAATTGAATAAACCTACAAGAGAAAGAATTATAATTGAAAATAGAGACAAAAAATTAAACTCAATAAAAGGTTATTGTACTATAAAAATACATTGACAGTTTGTCAGAAAAAAGAAGTTGGTATCAATTTTGACTTTGAAGACAATAAATTAACTTTACAAAACGTAAAAATTATAACACTAAAAATAAAAATAAAATGGCATTAGAATTTACAGAAGCAAACTTCGACGAATTAATTAAAACTGACAAACCAGTGTTAGTGGATTTTTGGGCAGAATGGTGCGGACCATGTCGCATGGTTGGGCCTCACGTTGAAGCTTTAGCAAAAGAATATGAAGGAAAAGCAGTAGTTGGTAAAGTAAACGTAGATCAGCACGGGAATTTAGCTGCGAAATTTGGAGTAAGAAATATACCTACTTTAATTGTTTTAAAAAATGGAGAGGTTGTAGACAAAGTAGTTGGAGCAGTTCCTAAAGATACATTAGCAGAAAAGTTAGACGCTAATATGTAATCAAAAATTACAGTTTTATATAAAAACCGATTAATCTTAGAGACTAATCGGTTTTTTTATGTTATGAACTTTCTAAATACGACCAGGATAAACTTTAAGTGCTTCCTCTAAACAAGTTACTGCTTTTATTAGCGACTCTTTGTTTAAAACATAAGCTAAACGAACCTCTTGTTCTCCTAAGCCTTTAGTAGCATAAAAACCAGTAGCAGGGGCTAACATAACCGTTTCTCCTTTATAGTCAAACTCTTCCAATAACCACTGACAGAACTTGTCTGCATTGTCTATTGGTAATTTCGCAATGGCATAAAATGCTCCTTTCGGTTTTGGGCAGGTTACTCCTTCTATTTTATTTAATCGATCTACAACTATATCTCGTCTTTCTACGTATTCTTCCGTTACAGCGTCAAAATAACTCTGTGGCGTATCTAAAGCAGCTTCTCCAGCTATTTGACCAAACGTTGGAGGACTTAGCCTCGCTTGACCAAATTTAAGTGCTGCTGCCATAAAATCAGCATTTTTACTTACTAAAGCTCCTACCCTAGCACCACACATACTATATCGCTTAGAGACAGAATCAACAACTATAACATTATTATCAATTCCATTAAGATTTAAAGCAGAATAAGGCTTTGCTCCGTCGTAACAAAACTCTCTGTAAACTTCATCTGCAAATAAAAATAAATCATGCTTTTTTACTAAATCTCTTAGAGTCTCTAACTCTTCTTTACTATACAGATATCCTGTTGGATTTCCAGGATTACAAATTAATATTCCTTTGGTCTTATCTGTAATTAACTTTTCGAAATGTGCTATAGGAGGTAATGAAAAACCATTTTCAATTTTTGCTGTAACAGGAACCACATTTACATTTGCTGTAACTCCAAAACCATTATAATTTGCATAAAATGGCTCAGGAACGATTAACTCATCACCTTCATTAAAACAAGTTTGAAAAGCAAAAACCAACGCTTCAGAACCACCTGTGGTTATCATTATTTCTTTTTCTGGATTTAACTCAATATCAAAACCTTGATAGTACTTAGCTAAACCTTTTCTATAAGAATTAAAACCCGCAGAATGACTATATTCTACTACGTCAATATCTAGATTTTTCATTTTATCTAATACAACTTTTGGAGTTGCAATATCTGGTTGTCCAATATTTAAGTGGTAAACATGTTTACCTTCTTTTTTTGCCTGTTCCGAAAATGGGACCAACTTCCGAATCGGAGATGCAGGCATTTTATTTGCTTTAGATGATAATATAGGCATTTTATAATTTTTAGTTCGACTTTAAAAATAACTATTCAATAATTAATTATCTCACTTACTTACCATAAAAAACATTTTTTGTTAATAAAACACGTAACAAAACACGCAACTGGCTTACATTTGATGTTAACAATCAACGCTTTATGACAAAACTATTAGTTTAATTCAATTCCTCTATCAGTTGTTCCCTATGCATTTAAAGCAAAGTATGAAGGGCAAATTTTAAAATACATAACAGCAACTGGATAGCTTTTTATTACTGATGCTAGAAGTGACTTAGATACAGTAATTATTAGTGCTATTGGCCGAAAAAAAACTGATAAGCAGGAGATTACAAAATTAGAATTTAACAATACTACAAATGAGTTGACTATCGAAATTGAAAACTGTAATTCTTAATTTGTATCCTTGACAGACTTAATTATTGATGACGATTCTGACTCAAATAATGAAATACAAGACCTACCTCTTAATAGTGATAAATTACCTATGCTGCATTAAAGATTTGACAAAACTATACATTATGTATAATAAAAATACACACCTTGTTTTTACTGTCGAATCACATACAGATAGCAAAGGAAGTGATAAATAAAACCTTAAGCTTTCTCAAAAAAGAGCCAACAAAGTAATGGAATTTATAGAAAAGAAAGGAATTCCTAAAACAAACTTAATAGCAAAAGGTTTTGGTTATACTAAACAAATTAATAACTGTGGAGACAATTTAATTTGTACTGATGCAAAACATGCCCTAAACAGAAGAACAGAAATTAAAAGGGAAAAAGACTGATTTTTAATCCTTAACGCTTCTATTTTTTTAACGTAAATTGTCTTTAAATTAAACAACCATTAGGTAAATTAGTCGTCAATATTTATAATATTGAATGACTTTTGAAGCACATTTACACGCATATCATAATTTTACTCGTATTTGCATTAAATACAGTTGCTCAAAAAGAACACACTTCTATTAAGTTTACAGAAAACAAAGGACAGTTCGAGAACTTTATAAACTTCAAACTAGCTATTAATGAGGGTGATATTTATTTAGAGAAAAATAAAATTACCTATAACTTATTTAGTAGAGATTTAATTTCGGAAATCCATCACGGAAATAAAACAAATACTTTTCCTATTAATGGTCATGCGTATTCAGTAATTTTTGAGCATTCGAATCCAAATCCTCAAATTGTTAAAGAGAAAAAATCTACAAACTATTCTAACTATTTTATCGGAAAAGACAAATCTGAATGGGCTAGTTATGTTTATGATTTTCAAAAAATAATTTACAAAAACATTTATAATGGTATTGATTTAAAATATTATGGACACTATGGACAGGTTAAGTATGATTTTATTGTAGAACCAGGCGCAAACCCAAATAATATTTTATTACGCTACGATGGTATTGATAAAATGAGTATTAAAAATGGGCACCTATTCATGGAGACTAATTTTGGTACATTAGTAGAGAATAGTCCTTACGCTTATCAATGGATAGATGGAAAACAAAAAAAAGTTGAATGTAAATACCACCTAAAAAACAATAAACTTTCTTTCGTGTTTGATGAATGATATGACGAAAGTTTAGAATTAATAATTGATCCTGTTTTATCTTTTGCTACCTACACTGGCTCTACAGCAAGTAATTTTGGGTGTACTGCTACATATGATGATGATGGAAATATGTATGTAGGTGGAACTGTTTTTGGAGTAGGTTACCCAACTACAATTGGAGCTTTTCAAACAACTTACACAGCTGGAAATATAGATATGGGAATTACAAAATTTTCTGCAGACGGAAGTAACCTTATTTATTCAACTTATATCGGCGGTTCCAACAATGAAATACCACATAGTTTAGTGATAAACAGTCTTGAAGAACTTTGTATTATGGGAACTTCTGGTTCCTCTGATTACCCTACAACAGTAGGAGCCTTTGACGAAATTTTTAATGGAGGGCCTGCACTAAGCCTAGGCCAAGGCTATGGCTTTCAATATTTAAATGGTTGCGATATTGTAGTTACAAAAATAAGTTTTAACGGAGATGCTCTACTTTCTTCTACATTTGTTGGTGGAAATACAGGAAATGAAGGCATTAACATAGGCTCTGAACTCCATTATAACTATGGAGATGCTTTTAGAGGGGAAATAGCAATAGATGACAATGACAATATCTATATTGCTTCTACTACTTCTTCTACGGATTTCCCAATAGTTGCAGCTAATCAAACAACTCATACTGGAGGTACGTTAGACGCTTGTGTTTTTATAATTAACTCTTCTTTATCCGCTTTAAATTGGAGTACTTACTTGGGTGGTTCAGATTTTGACTGTGCTTACTCTATACAATTAGACTCTGGTGGTGATATATACGTAACTGGAGGAACTAAAAGCAACGATTTCACAACAACAGCAGATGCTTTACATGAGTCCTATCAAGGAGGTGATGCTGATGGATTTATAACTCACTTTGCAGCTGATGGAAGTTCAATTTTATCATCTACATACATTGGTACTTCTGGTTATGATCAATGTTTTTTTGTTCAAGCCGATATTAACGATGATGTTTTTGTTGTAGGACAAACAGATGGAACTTATCCCATAACTGCTGGAGCTTACAATAATCCAAATAGTGGACAATTTATTCAAAAACTTACTAATACACTTGACAGTTCTCTTATGTCTAC
>CALDTD010000338.1 GCA_937924345.1 uncultured Flavobacteriales bacterium
GACGTTAAGCCTAAGTCTGACTTAGCGTTAGAACCATTTGGGAATACACCTTTCTTTTCTTCAATCGAAGAGTTACTAGCAAGTGATTTAGAATACGATGTGTTAAATATTTGTACTCCAAATGGATTACATTCCGATCAAGCAGTTTTAGCATTAGATGAGAGCAAACACATTGTTGTAGAAAAGCCAATAGGTTTATCGAAGGCAAAGTGTGAGTCGGTGATTTATAAAGCACTTAGAAATCATAAGCAAGTTTTTGCAGTTATGCAAAACCGTTATTCTCCGCCATCAGTATGGTTAAAAGAAATTGTAGAAAATAAAATTATTGGAGAAACTTTTATGGTTCAGGTAAACTGTTATTGGAATCGTGACGACCGCTACTATAAAAAAGGAGGTTGGAAAGGTGTTCAAGAACTAGATGGTGGAACATTGTTTACGCAGTTTTCTCATTTTATAGATATAATGTATTGGCTTTTTGGAGATATTTCTAACATTAAAGGAAAATTTGGAGACTTTACCCATAAAGACTCTACAGATTTTGAAGATTCTGGTTTTGTATCTTTTGATTTTGTTGATGGTGGAATGGGAAGTTTAAATTACTCAACTGCTGTATGGAATAAAAATTTGGAAAGTAGCATTACCATAATTGGAAGTAAAGGAAGCGTTAAAGTTGGGGGACAATACATGAATGAAGTAGAGTATTGTCATATAGAAGATTATGAAATGCCAGAGCTAGCGGCTTCAAATCCCCCTAACGATTACGGCCAGTATAAAGGGTCTGCAGCAAACCATCATTACATTATAGAGAATGTTGTAGATACACTAAAAGGAAGAACTACTGCTACTACAAATGCTTTAGAAGGTTTAAAAGTGGTAGATATAATAGAAAGAATTTACGAAGTAAGAGACAAACAAGGGTATTAAAATTGTATGGTGTATTTATGTACAAAGTATTATGTTAACTCGTAATACTTAATACAAATTACATTGTACCTAAAAAAATAAAATGTACAATAAATTAGTCAATAAAGAAGCAAAGTTAGCCGTTGTAGGCTTAGGTTATGTTGGGTTGCCAATTGCCTTAGAATTTGCAAAGAAAATAAGTGTAATAGGATTTGATATTAACGCAAAACGTGTAGAAATGATGCGTAATAATATCGACCCAAGTAAAGAGTTAGAAGCTTCTGCTTTCGAAGGTTGTGATATTGTTTTTGAATCTGAAATTGACAAATTAAAAGAAGCTAATTTTTTCGTGGTAGCGGTTCCAACTCCTATTGACGAAAGTAAAGAACCAAATATTAGGCCTTTAGTCGCAGCATCAACTACAGTTGGTAAAGCTTTAAAAAAAGGAGATTATGTAGTGTATGAATCTACAGTTTATCCGGGTTGTACAGAAGAGGATTGTATTCCTGTTTTGGAAGAAGTTTCAGGGTTAAAATGGAAAGAAGATTTTAATGTTGGTTATTCTCCAGAAAGAATTAATCCAGGAGACAAAGTGCATACATTAGCAAGTATTGTTAAAGTTGCAGCAGGAGATACTCCAGAGTCTTTAGAAAATATAGCTAAGACTTATGAATTAGTTGTTACAGCAGGTGTGCACAGAGCTTCTACACTAAAAGTAGCAGAAGCAGCAAAAATTATCGAAAATACGCAAAGAGATGTAAATATTGCCTTGATGAATGAACTCTCAATCATCTTTGGGCGTATGGGTATTAACACTTACGAAGTATTAGAAGCTGCAGGAACAAAGTGGAATTTCTTAAAGTTTTTCCCAGGTTTAGTAGGAGGACATTGTATCGGAGTAGACCCTTATTATTTAACGCATAAAGCTAAAACGCTAGGTTATCATGCTAAGATTATTAATTCAGGACGATATGTAAACGATTCAATGGGCTTTTATGTTGCTAAACAATGTGTTAAGCGAATTTTAGCGCAAGGGAAAAGCATTATCGATTCGCGTATTTTAGTTATGGGTGCTACTTTTAAAGAAGATGTAAGCGACATTAGAAATTCAAAAGTAATAGATGTTATTAAAGAATTTGAATCCTTCTCATGCGAAGTAGAAATTGTAGATCCTCATGCTGATCCAGAAGAGTTTAAGGAAGAGTACGGGCACGACTTAGTTGCTCAACCATCTGGAAAATACGATGCTGTTGTGTTGGCTGTAAACCATAAAGAATATACTCAATTAGATGAGGCTTACTTTAAGTCAATTATGACTGATATTGGCGAGTTTGTAGATATTAAGGGTGTTTATAAAAACCAGTTTAAAGATTTAAACTATTGGAGCTTATAAGTTAAGTTTTTGGGCGTTTCCTTTTCTCTAAAATAGAGAAAAGGTCAGGCTTTCCAACTATATCTTTTTTGTGTTTAGTTGTTTTCTTTTTTAAATTAAAAATAAAGTTATTCTGAAGATAAAAAAGGATGCCGTTTCAATCCTTAACGCAAAGAAATAATTATATTATGAAAAAGTTAATTCTGATAATCACAGTTTTATTGACTTGTGCTAGCTTTAACGCACAGGTTTCCAAGGTTAAAGTAGATAAATTTATAGAAGAAGTAAAAGCGTCAATTAGAAATCAGGATCTTGAAAGCTTAATGAGTTCTTGCCTCTTAACTTCTGATGATGGAAAGTTTTTAAGAGAAATCATTGCAAATGAAAAAGGGATTTCTGAAAAGGAGTACAAAAGAAGCTTAAAAGATGATTATGTTTTAGATATTTATAAGAATTTTTATAAAGCTGTTGTAGAAGTTAATAAAAATCTAGGTGTATTTGCGACAGTTACTTTAGCAAAAGAGAGTGGCTCTTCTTCCAACGACGTTTATACAAAAGCTGGTATTAATTCCCTTTATAAATTTATTGATATTAAAGTTCTAAGTCACATAGAAGGGAGTATAAAACCTAAAGTAAATAGTTTTAGAGTCAATAATGTTGTTGAGTATAAAGGAGAGTTGTACTTCATAGGAGAAGTTAGGTATTGGGATTAAAAATGA
Source organism: uncultured Flavobacteriales bacterium (assembly GCA_937924345.1). Lineage (GTDB taxonomy): Bacteria > Bacteroidota > Bacteroidia > Flavobacteriales_D > Parvicellaceae > S010-51. The sequence continues at coordinate 2,995 of CALDTD010000338.1, forward strand.
AAGCTACTCTTGTATATTTATTGATAGTGTTTTTATTCTTATTAATTACTTTTGGTTCATTTTATTGTATTCATTCTTCGTTAATTGGATACAAGAAAGAAAAAAAGATAAAAGTTAGCTTACCTATAGAAAGTATATTACCGATAAAAAATAGATCAGGATTTAACTTTTTTGAGATAAAAATAAATAGTTTAAATTCGTTTATTTGTAATCCTAGAGAATACTATCTTGAAGAAAAAATAATGCGAGATTCTTCTTTGGTTGGAGCAATTGCTAATTTAGTAATGCCTGAAAGTTATTATTTGATTTTGACTAACTCTCAGAAATATGTAGAACAATCATTTTTTGAAACTCTTATAAAAGGTGAGCGTTTTTTTGGGGTTTCAAGTTTAAGTGTCGGTAATGTAAATTTAATTAACCAGAAACCTTTATTTTGGTATTCAATAGTTTATTTCTTTTTTGGTGTTTTAGGTCTTTTAATTTCTTGTCTTTTGTTTTATCTTGTAAAAAGGCCAAGTGTGATTTTTAATGTCATTAAAAAAGCATAGAATACTTACTAAATTGATAGAGTAATTATTATAATATATTCTTATGAAAAACATTTTAATAAC
>CALDTD010000339.1 GCA_937924345.1 uncultured Flavobacteriales bacterium
AAAATACAATGGAGTCACAGCATATTCCTGGTGCTGCCTTTATAATTGTCAAGGATGGGAAGACACTTCTAAAAAAGAGTGTGGATTACACCGTTAAATTAATTATTAAAACAAAAAAATATGTTCCCAAAAGAACTAGAAAGCGAAGCAATATTTATTTTAAGGGAAGTTGCAGCCCAATTTGATAATCCTGCATTATTATTTTCAGGAGGAAAGGACTCCATTACTTTAATGCGATTAGCTCAAAAGGCATTTTACCCAAATAAAATTCCTTTTACAATAATGCACGTAGATACTGGGCATAATTTCCCAGAAACAATTGAGTTTAGAGATCGCTTAATGAAAGAGTTAGATGCTAACTTAGTCGTTAAATACGTACAAGATAGTATTGATCAAAATAAAGCAGTAGAAGAGACTGGAAAATATGCTAGTAGGAACGCTTTGCAAACTGTTACCTTACTAGATGGTATTGAAGAAATGAAGTTTGATGCTTGTATAGGAGGAGCAAGAAGGGACGAAGAAAAAGCAAGAGCGAAAGAACGTATTTTCTCTGTTAGAGATGATTTTGGACAATGGGATGCTAAAAACCAGCGACCTGAATTATGGCATTTCTTAAACGGAAAAATTAATCATGGAGAGAATGTAAGAGTTTTCCCAATCAGTAATTGGACCGAATTAGACGTTTGGAGTTATATAAAGCAAGAAGAGATTGAAATTCCTTCTGTTTACTATTCTCACAAAAGAAAATGTTTTATAAGAGACGGTGTAATTTTCCCCTATTCTGACCATGTGAACATGGATGGCGAAGAAGTTTTTGAGGAAACTGTTCGTTTTAGAACCATTGGAGATATGACTTGTACGGCTGCTGTAAAGTCTGACGCTGTTACAATTGATAAAGTTATAGAAGAGATAAAAGCTGCAGAAATTTCTGAAAGAGGCGCTAGAATTGATGATCAACGTTCGGAAGCTGCAATGTAAGACAGAAAGAAAGCAGGGTACTTTTAAAATAGACTTTGTTTGACGAAAAAGAAAATTGAGAAAGAATAAAGAGAAAAAAATGAATCAATTTTACATTTTTTGACTCTTCAAGAAGAAAATAAATGGACGTATTAAAATTTACTACTGCTGGTAGTGTAGATGACGGAAAAAGCACATTAATTGGGAGGTTATTATTTGATAGTAATTCGATCTCTAAAGATCAAATAGATGCTATACAAAAAGTTAGTGATCGTAAAGGGAATGATTATCTAGATCTTTCTTTACTAACAGATGGCTTACTAGCTGAACGCGAGCAAGGAATAACAATTGATGTTAGCTATAAGTATTTTACTTCTGAAAAAAGAAGATTTATTATAGCTGATTGTCCAGGTCATGTCGAGTATACACGTAATATGATTACAGGTACTTCTGATTCTGATTTAATCATTATTTTAATTGATGCAAGAGCAGGAATAATCGAGCAAACGAAACGTCACTTCTACATCGCTTCTATGATGGAAATAAACGAAGTTGTGGTATGCGTAAATAAGATGGATTTAGTTGATTACAAAGAAGAAACTTTTAATCAAATTCAGAAAGATTTTACTGAAATGGCTCAACGCATAAATGGAAATGATACAAAGCAAACAATTTCATTCATTCCTATTTCAGCACTTAGAGGAGAAAATATTGTAAAGAAATCTGATAATTTTAATTGGTTTAATGGACCAACTGTTTTTGACTTTTTAGAGAACGTCAACCTTTCTAAGCGTGTTGAGAATAAATTTAGATTCCCAGTTCAATACGTTATTCGCCCTCAGTCTGAAGAAATTACAGATTACAGAGGTTTTGCAGGAAGAGTAATGAGCGGAGAAATTAAAGTTGGTGACGAAATAACTGTTTTACCTTCTCAGAAAAAGTCCAAAGTAAAGCAAATAGACGTTTTTGAAAACCAACAACAATCGTTGGCATATAAAGAATACGGGACAATTTTATTGGAAGATGAAGTGGATTTGAGCCGTGGAGATTTAATGGTAAAAACAGGTGAAGAACCTGAACTTTCTAAAGAAATAAACGCAACTATTTGCTGGGTAAATGAAGCTCCATTTCAAAATAAAAAATACATTATAAAGTACGGTACAATGCAAACATATTGTAAAATATCAAGTGTAAATGAAAAGTTAGAGATTCATGGGTTAGAATTTGAAAAATCTGATGGATCAATTTCATTAAATGACATTTGTAAAGTTACTTTAAAAACAGCTGTACCAATGCCACTAGACCGTTATGATGAAGTAAAATACAACGGTTGTTTTATATTAGTAGACGAACAAACAAACATGACAATTGCCTCTGGAATCATCAACTAATAAAACACATAATACAATTATAAAAGGGATACTTACGAGTATCCCTTTTTTTGCTAAAAATAAAAGCGTCTTTAAGTTTAGACCAAAAGACGCTTTTGTGGGTAACCATTAAAAATAGTTACATAAAAAGTTTTATCTTAATTTTCTTTTTTACTTCCTAACATTAAAATATCCGAGACTATAATTTCTGTAACATAGCGTGTATTACCATCATTATCTTTATAACTTCTATTATTAAGCTTACCTGATATACAAACCTCTTTACCTTTCTCTAAATACTTTTCTGCAATAGTTGCTTGTCCATTCCAAGCGGTAAGATTATGCCACTGCGTTTCTTTGATTACCTCTCCCTCTTTATTTTTATAAGATTCGTTAGTAGCTAAAGATATACGTGCTACTTTACTCCCATTTGCTAATTCTTTAATTTCTGGTGCGCTTCCTAAGTTCCCGATTAACTGTACGTTGTTTCTTAAATTTGTCATAATACTTTGTTTTAAATGTTACTTTATATTTCCTCACAACCCTATTGTAATGAGCATCAATTTTTATTTGACACTGCAAAGTAATGGAGCAATCAAAAGTTTAATCGGTAACTAACCAATTAACATTCGTATATAATTAATTACAACCGTTTAAAAATGAATAAGAAACTTAAAAACAAAAGATTAACAAAACATATAGACTAAAAATGAATAAAAAGAAAAAATGATATTTAAATCATTTAAAAACTCTGGCTAAACTGTTTACGAATAAGATACTTAACGGGTAAATAAGAAGAAAGAACACCAATAAAAACTACTGTTCCTAAAACCATTATTAAATCGTTTAACTCAATCTCAACAGGCCAATAGTCAATTACAGAGTTCTCTA
>CALDTD010000340.1 GCA_937924345.1 uncultured Flavobacteriales bacterium
CAATAAGCACGATAATAATTATACGCTTAATTTAATAAAGTTTTCTCCAGAGGTAAGGTCTCCTTATTTAAATGTAACTTACAAAGACAAAAACGAAATTAAATCAAAAGTAATCGAAAGCTTTAATCTATTACCAGATTTATATATGCCATAAACCTTAACGATTATGAAAAACATAGTGCTTTCAATTCTTTTTTTATTGCCGCTAGCGTTTATTGCTCAGAAAAAGTTTAAGGTTATGATGGAAGACCATTCTATCAATTTTTATGAGGTGTGTAATGAGGCGGAAAACTATTTTAAAAGTCATAAAAAAGGAAAAGGATCTGGCTGGAAAGGTTATCAAAGGTGGAAAAATGAAAACGAGTCTAAGTATTTTCCTGCTGGAAGAAGAGATAATATAGATCCTTTTTTAGTTTCTAAGTCTTATGAAAGAATAAAACAACGACAAACTTCTAATAAGTCTTTGTACACAAACGGTTGGGTCGATCTTGGACCCCATTCTGTAGATAGTATTACTGGTCATTATGCTGCAGGTCTAGGCAGGGTTGAAGATTTTGCTGTTAACCCACTCGATCAATATCAACTATATATGGCATCTAGAAGCGGAGGTTTTTGGAAATCGAATGATGGAGGTGAAAATTGGCAAGGTGCAATAATTGACTTTTTGCCAGCTTGCGGTGTAAATACTATAGCCACCTCACCAACTAATTTCGATTCTGTTTTAATCAATGTTCGACAAGGTGGAAATGGGAACTCTCATGGTATTTATCGCTCAATAGACGGAGGAAGTAGTTTTCAAGTAACACCATTCAATCCTATTAATTTAGGAAAAGGAGGATTGGGAAACAATTGGAAAATTAATCAAATAGCTTACCATCCAACTATTTCTGATTTAATTTTTATTACTGCAGATGATGGGTTGTACCGATCAAATGATAACCTTATTACTTGGACAAAAATAATAAACGGAAGTATAAGTGAAATTGAATTTCATCCGGCTAACCCGAGCATAATTTACATATACGACTATTACAATTGGGGAGGGAATAAAAATAGAGTCCTAATTTCTAACGATACAGGGCTTACTTTTACAAATGGAAATTTAGTTACTGGGAATAATAATAAAACAAATGTAAGACTAGCCGTAAGCCCACAGTGCGATACTTGTTTGTGGTGGGCGTCTAGTAGTGGTATTTGGAAATCAGTAAACAATGGTTTAGACTTTACATTAATAAATGCAACAAGTAATGGACCACAAGGTTTAATCGTAGATGATTTAGATCCTTTGAAAATGTTGTCTGGTTATGTAGATGCTTGGAGATCTGAAGATGGGGCGAATACACTAGAGCAATGTACATGGTGGAGTTTAGGAAGTGGTAATCATAATGTTGGTGGAGGAAATCAAAATACATATAGAAACTCTACTAAGTATGTACATGCAGACTTAAGAGTGGCTAAATCAATAAACGGGATCTGGTATATCGGGACCGATGGCTTTTTATGTAAAAGCTCCGACAAAGGATTAAATTGGGAAGTGATTAGCAACGATAACGGAATCAGAGAGTTTTATGCAATGGGCTCAAGTCAATCCAATCACTATCGTACCATAGCGGGATCTCAAGATAATGGAACAAGTATAAAGCTTAAAGATACTTGGATAGAGTTTAACGGTGGTGATGGAATGGAGGGGCTTATTCATCCTTTAAACGAAGATTGGATGTTTGGAAGTTTTCAATATGGTACTCGATTTAGAACAAAAGACGCTGGACAAACAAATGTAGGAGGTCATTCAGGGTATGCAGGTTATTGGGTAGCACCTTTGTTTTTTAATCCGAATAATCACATGGAGATTTTTAGCTTTACGGATAGTATTCATAAGTCGGTTAATTTTGGAAATGAATGGAGCTATGTCGGGAGACCTAGTTTTACAGGAGTAGTACAACAAGCAGACATAGCTCAAAATAATTCTGATATTTTTGCTGTTTCTCGAGGAAGTAATATTGAAAAAACGAATGATGGGGGAATTAATTTTATAGATATAAGCAGTAATCTACCTAATTACTCTATTACTGATATAGCATTTAATCCTTTAAATGACGATAATATCTTTGTTACCTTTAACCGTCATCAAGACGATGGAAAAAAAATATTTTCTACACAAGACGGTGGTTTAAGTTGGTCAAATATTACTTATAATTTAAATGATATGCCTTTAATAACAGTTGTGGTAGATCATTTAGGGAATATATACGTAGGTGGTGAAATAGGCGTTTATACAATGCCAATTAATGGAACAAACTGGGAACTCTACAACCAGAATTTACCAAACGTTACAATAAAAGAATTAGAAGTCGTTAAGGCAACAAATACCATAAGAGCTGCAACTTGGGGAAGAGGTCTTTGGGAATTTTCGCTAAAAAACAGGGTAGATTTTCCAGCGATTACAACGACAAGAATAAATGATTTACCTACGGATAATACTCCTAAGCAAGGTTCAGAACAATATGTTTCCTCTACTATTAACTACGACGGTGTGCTTTCATCTGTATTTGTTAAATGGTCTATTGATTCTTTAAGTTTTGATTCAATTATTCCTATGAATAATACATTAGATTCTACATGGGTTAGCAATACTTATCTTCCTAAGGCAGATACTGGAACTAATGTTTATTTTAAAGTTTTTGCGGTTGGTGATAATAATGATACTACGGAGACATACAAGTTTATGTATACTGTTCAACCGTTTGAATATTGTGATGCAGAGCCAAATGGCGGACAAGAGCACATTAGAAGAGTTCAACTAGCGAACATTAATAATGGGTTAACAGGGCAAGACGGTTATACTTATTATGAAGATTCTATTATTTACCTTGTTAAAGATTCATCTTATGTTTTAACAATTAATACGTTTACAGGTTTTAGCAGTAATGATTTAGGAGCTTGGATTGATTATGATAAGAATGCAATTTTCACCGAAGATGAAAACCTTGGGTATAATACTGGTGGTAATACTGGGGTGTTTAATTTCCTAGTTCCGCAATCTTCCCAACTTAATGATACTTTACGTTTAAGAATTAGACATTCATATTGGGGGAATCAGTCTCAAGCATGCGGAACAACACTAGGAGAAGTAGAAGACTATCCAGTTGTAGTTATAGAAAGTCCAGATCTAGCTTATTCGTTTGTTGATTCAACGTTGTGCGATGGTCAAGCCTTAGAGTATTTTAATAATGAAGATTTAGATAGCGTTTTATGGGTTTTCACAAATGGTATAAATACTTATACGGTAGAAAATCAACAGGGTGTTTTAACAGGGTTAGAAGACGGAGTTTATGATTTAGAGATCACAGGCTATAAAAGTGGATATCAATTTCAACAGGCATATTTAGGAGTTTTTTCAGTAGGAACGACAAATCATATAACAATAAATAACACCAGTTGCGATGTAAGCGAAGTTGGAACTGTGACAGAGATATTAACTAATAGCTTTGGTTGTGATTCTATTATATCAACTATAACAACTTTGGGAGAAATAAATGCTTCAATTATGGTTAATGATTTTACTTTAACTGCTGCTCCAGCTAGTTTAAGTTACCAGTGGATAAACTGTAATAGTAATACTCCAATTTCTGGTGAAACAGCTCAAGAGTTTAGTGTTTTACAAGATGGAGAATATTCGGTTGAAGTAAATGATATGGGTTGTGTAGATACAGCTTTATGTGTTCAGGTGAGTGGGTTAAGCATTGTAGAAAGTACATTTGATACACAAATTAACGTGTTTCCTAACCCAGTTCAAGATGAGTTAACCTTATCTTTTGGACAGGTTGGTTTAACAGGAACTTATAATATAATAGATAGTAAGGGTAAATTAATAAATAGTGCTGTGACATTCTCGTCTAAAGTTGTTATAATAAATATGGATGATTACTCTTCAGGAGTTTATTATTTAGAAGTTCAATCTAAAGACAAAAAAGCACTAATAAAAGTAATAAAAAAATAACATGGAAAAGTATTTTGCACACAAATCAGCTTTTATAGACGAAGGTTGTAAAATAGGAGAAGGTACTAAAATTTGGCACTTTAGTCATATAATGCCAAACTGTACCTTAGGAGAAAAGTGTAATATTGGGCAAAACGTGGTAATATCGCCAGAGGTTACATTGGGGAACAATGTTAAAGTTCAGAATAATGTTTCTATATATACTGGTGTCACTTGTGAAGACGATGTTTTTTAGGTCCTTCAATGGTTTTTACAAATGTGATTAATCCAAGAAGTGCTGTAAATAGAAGAGATGCATACTTAAAAACTACAGTTAAAAAAGGGGCTTCTATTGGTGCAAATGCTACAATTGTTTGTGGTCACGATATTGGTGAGTACGCATTTATTGGAGCTGGTGCTGTAGTTACCAAAGATATTTCTAACTTTGCTTTAGTTGTAGGTAATCCTTCTAAGCAAATCGGGTGGGTTAGCGAATACGGAATACGATTAAATTTTGATGAAAATAATAAGGCAGTTTGTGAAGAAAGTAAACAAGAGTATTTGCTAGAAAACAATACTGTTAGAAGAATTAAATAATGGCAGAGTTTAAAGAAAA
>CALDTD010000341.1 GCA_937924345.1 uncultured Flavobacteriales bacterium
CTGTTAAAAAAATAGCTGCTATTATTCCTAAAGAAAGTATTGTTGTTTTTCCAATTCGTTTATCTCAAAACTGGTCTTTAAGAGGTTACTTTGCCCGTTATCATGCAGTTGGTTTAACTTTTGAGTTTACCCCTGAAACAAATTATTACATTTCAGATGAAAAGGAATCTATAAAAGGGTTTCAGCTTATAGAGTCACTAGAATTAGATGGTTTCTATTTTTATAAAAGATCAATCTACTAATCTAGCCTTCGTTTTTTTACGTTTTAACGGATTCCAATTTTTTAAAGGCTCAAAGTGATATACAAGATGTGTAACTAATATTCCTATTCCAGCTCCAACTAATACATCAGAAACCCAATGCCTGTTATTTAACACTCTTAATGCTCCTGTACCGGTTGCAAAAATAAACCCAGAAGAAGCATAAATTGGATGGTTAGACTTGTATTCGTAAAATAGGGTAGATGCAGAAGAAAAGGCGAAAGATGTATGTCCAGAAGGAAAAGCGTGTGGAGTTCCATCAGGGCGCATAATTTGAGTTGTTCTTTTAAGCGTATGAGTAATTATACTTGTAAATAATTGAGAAAAAAATAAGTATTTACTTTTATTTACAAATCCATTTTTACTGTTTAAACCTAAAGCATTTCCCAGGTACATTTGTCCGATAGGAACAAAAGGTAAAAAGTCATCTAGATTAGTGTTTATATCTGGATACTTAGTCAGTATTTGTTGTTGTAAGTAGGTTTTGTTTAGTTTGGGATGGGAAGTGAAATTTAGAAAAAGTCCTCCTCCAATTAAAGTACTTGGAGTAATATAAGGTCTAATATGTAATAGTTTGGAACTGTCTTTTTTTTGTGCATTAACGTATGTTAAGCTCAATACTAAGAACAATAGTATGTAGTATTTAACAAGGCTATATTGTAAAGACATATTTTACTCCGTTTTGTTTATTTAAGGTGTAACTACCCTCTAGTTGTTCAGTAAAAGTGTTAATCAATATAGTACCAAAGTTTTCATTTTTATCTTCATCGAAACCTACACCATTATCTTCGTATTTTATAATTAAGCGTTCTTTTTTTATTATTGAAATTGTAATCTCTCCTTCTTCTTTTTCTTCAAAACCGTGTTTTATAGAGTTAGTAATAAGTTCATTAAAAATTATTCCCAATGGAATTAATAAATCTAGGTCAACTGTATCTATATTCGAAGTCACTTTACTAGAAATAATAGTTTTTCTGCTAGAATAGGAAATAATTAACGCGTTAATAAGCGTTTCTACATAAGACTTAACATTTACGTTAGATAAGTCATCTGTTTGATAAATCTTCTCATGAATAAGCGCCATTGAGCCTATACGGTTTACCGCCTCATTGAAGTGTTTTTTTACTTGTTCATCATTTGCTAAATTAGCTTGCAGCCTAAGCATACTAGATACAATTTGTAAATTATTTTTAACTCTGTGATGTATCTCTTTTAGCATTACAACCTTTTCTTTATTCTGTTTTTTTAGGTTTTTATTTGCCAGTGAAAGTTTTTGTTCACTAGAAATGGAATGATCGATAATTTGTTTTATAAAATAGAGTGTTAGACCACCAGCCAATATAATATTCATTGAGTTTTCAAGCTCTAATTCAAAAGTTTTGGTTTCAATACTTCTTAAATAGGATGATTTAGGAATATAAAAGTTGGCTATAATTAATGCAGAGTAATTTATAATTGCACTAATCACTCCTAATTTATATCCAACCATATAAAAAATAAATACAGAGACTGCAGTCATCCACATTAGGTCAATAACTTTATTTACATAGTACAAGTTTGATAAGGAATAGAGTATTATTAGTGTTCCAAAAATAAAGACCAGATAAACAGCAACTTTAAACCTTCTAGTGTAATAGAGAGAGAAGAGCATCAGTAATGAAAGTAAAAAAGTAAAAAGATTACTTGCTAAAGCTTCATTACCATTATCAAAATTTGTAATAAGTAAACATAAACTGGTAAGAATCAGGAATAAACTAATTTTCCAAACTAAATTAAACTTATATTTTTCATGATAAGTGTTATATGCTGAAGAAGGAGAGATTAAAAGTTTTTTTATAGATTTCATAAAATTGGAATAGTTATTTCAAAAGTAATGATTTTTGCTTTTATAATTAAACAATGATAAGTCACGATAAGATATTAATTATCTTTGTAGCATTAATTGTAACTAAATGGTTAAAGGTAAAAGAGTTGTAGTTGGTTTGTCTGGTGGAGTTGATTCTAGTGTATCAGCATATTTGTTAAAACAAAAAGGCTACGATGTTATAGGTTTGTTTATGAAAAACTGGGTTGACGATTCGGTTACAATAAGTGATGATTGTCCTTGGATAGAAGACAGTAATGATGCTCTACAAGTAGCAGAAATGTTAGATATTCCTTTTCAAGTTATAGATTTTAGCAAAGAATATAAAGAACGGATAGTAGACTATATGTTTGCAGAATATCAGGTAGGTCGTACTCCAAATCCAGATGTCTTATGTAATCGAGAAGTAAAGTTTGATATCTTTTTAGATAAAGCATTAGAGCTAGGAGCGGACTTTGTTGCGACAGGTCATTACTGTCAGAAGAAAGAGCAAACAATTAATGGCGAAGTTATTTATAGTTTAATAGCTGGGGCTGATAATAACAAAGATCAAAGTTATTTTTTATGTCAACTTAATCAACGGCAGTTGAGTAAAGCTCTTTTTCCGATTGGACATTTACAGAAGCCTGAGGTTAGAAAATTAGCCCAAGAAATAGG
>CALDTD010000342.1 GCA_937924345.1 uncultured Flavobacteriales bacterium
TACAATACTATCCGAAAGTATAAGCGATAAATTTCTGTAGTATAAGTGTTCTCGATTCAGTTTTTCTTTCTTTTCTTCTATCCAAGCTAGATTTTTTTTATCTAAATAAGCTAGTTTTTTTTGTTTACTAATGTTGGGGTACCCAGGAATAGCTTGGCGAATTGGAGTGTATGCAATTGCTGCCCAAGTTAGGCCAATAATTATGAGTGTAATAAATATCACATAAATAATAATGTTAAGTGCAGAAAAGTTAAAATGACGTATTTCCTCAAAACTATCTAAGTCTACCACTACAAGACGATCTTTCTTTTTTAATCGCTCTACTAGACTTTGATCATTATTATCTTTTTGTTTTTTCTTAAACATTTATGTTTGGCAGGAATTTATCTTTAAAAACGAACTATAAGTACAAATATCATAAAAAAGAAGCGAAAACAGTATTTGAGAGCCTTAAATTACGTTTGTAAGAGAAAAAAGAAAATGATTTTCGCCTCAATTATAAAATAAATGAAGCAGAATTTAGTTTATAATCCGTGCTACAACTATATTCGCACAACATTTTGAAAATAAACTCTAAATATTATACTTTTTTAGCGATTGTTATTTTTGTTACAGCGCTTGTTTACTCTTGTTCTACAGAGAAAGATGCGTGGTTGAATAGAACTTATCATAATACTACTGCACATTATAATGGATATTTTAATGCAGGAGAAATTATAAAAGAAACCCGAGCTGATTTTGAGACAGGAAGACAGGAAAATTATTCAGAAATAATTCCTTTATTTATTTATCCTAACGAAGAAGAGTCTAAATCTTTTTATTCACCAATGGATACAGCTGTTAGCAAATGCGAAACTGTTATTGCTAGAAACAGTATGCCTAAGAAAAAAGTAGGGCAGTTTAGAAATGAGGAATGGTGTAAATGGATTGATGATAATTGGTTGGTGATTGGAAAGGCTCAATTTTTGAAGAGAGATTTTAGTGGCGCATTAGAAAAGTTTAGATTTATAGAAAAACAATACAAAAAAGAGTCAATATCTCATACTGCAAAGCTGTGGAAAGCCAAAACATTCATTGAAATAGGAGCTTATGAACAAGCTTTAGAGGCTATTGAAGAACTACAAGAGGTAAAAGCAGAGTTAAAATCACAAAAAGAAGACGCTGCAAAAGCTAAAAAAGAAGCCAAAGAAAAAGCAAAGAAAAATAAGTCTTCTTCACGTTCTAAAAGTAAAAGAAAGAAGGAGTCTTCAAAGCGAAAGCCAGAAGACGATAAAGATTTTGTGCCTGCTTTGCCAAGAAAATTTGAAAGAGATTTATTACCTGTAATTGCAGATTACTATTTAAAACAGGAGTTGTATACAGAAGCTGTAGAAGCATTAGAAAATTCAATTGAAGTCACGAAAAAGCGTAAGTTTAAAACACGTCAATTATTTATTTTAGCTCAAATACTACAAGAGTCGGGTGGGCAAGGAGCATCAGATTTGTATGCAGAGGTAGTAAAGCGAAATCCAAATTATGATATGGCTTTTCAAGCTAAAATTAACCGAGCACTAGCATACAGTGGAGGTGATAGTAAAAGTATAAAAGCGCAGTTGCTAAAAATGCTTAAGGATGATAAAAATATAGATTATCATGATCAAATTTATTACGCACTTGGAGATATTGAATTACGCGCTGGTAACAGACCACAAGGAATAAGTTATTTAGAACAATCAGTACTGGTTAGTAAAGCGAATAAAGTCCAGAAAGGTAAATCATTTTTGCGTTTAGGTAAGCTTTATTATTTAGAAAAAAACTATGTGAAAGCTCAACAGTATTATGATAGTACAATGTCTGTTTTACCTAAGGATGACGAAGAGTTTCCTTCTATCTCAGAAAAGAACGAAAGTTTGACTCAGCTGATCACAAACTTGAATACCATTCAAGAGGGAGATAGTTTAGTAGCGATATGTAAATTGCCAGAAAAAGAATTATTGGCTAAAATAGATGAAATTATAGAGCAGAAAAAAGCACAGGAAGAAGCAGAAAAAGAGCGTAAAAAGTTACTTGCGCTTCAATTGGCAAATTCTGCAGGAGGGAATACAAGCGCTGCCCCAACTGGTAAGTTTTGGGCTTTTGATGAAAATATAAAAAAAACAGGACTCAAAGACTTTAAAGCGCTTTGGGGTGATCGAAAGCTTGAGGATAATTGGAGGCGTTCTGATAAAAGTTCATCAGATTTTGCTGAATTTGAAGTGGATCCCAATAAGGTTGAAGAACGCTTTACACCAGAGTTTTATCTTAAAAGTTTACCATGTAGCGAAGATGGTAAGCTAAAGCAAATTGATTCAGATGTAATGAATGCTTTGTATGCTTCCGGAGATATATATAGAACAAAATTAAATGATGCAGAAGAGTCTAAAAAAAGCTTTATCGAGCTTACAAATCGATATCTTCCAAACGAAAAGGCTTTGGCAGGTTTGTATCAACTTTACCTTATGAGTAATGGTGGTGAAATGAAAAAATATAAAGAAAAGATACTTACAGATTTTCCGAATTCAGAATATGCTAAGCTAATCAAAGATCCGAATTATGCTCAGAAAGAAAATGCTGAAAATAATAAAGCAGAGAACGAGTATAAGCTAGCTTTTAATGCTTATAGTAGTGGAGATTTTGATAAAGCGATTAGTTTGAGTAATCAGGTTATAAGTGAAGAAAATAATAATCCGTTAAGGTGTAAATATTACTACTTAAAAGCTGTTGCAACTGGTCAGAAGTTTGCTTCTACTGATAGTTTACAACCTTTAGAAAACGCATTAAGTGATGTAGTTAAACATTGTAAAGGGAGTGATGTTTTTGATCCTGCAAAAGCATTATTAAATAAGTTAAGGAATGTAAAGTCAGTTTCTGATGCTAAATCTGGAAAAAGTACTTATGTTTATTCTTCTGATGCCACACACTTTTTTGTATTGGTGTTTCCAAATGATAAAGGAAGTATTAATAAGGCTAAAGCAAAAGTCTCAGATTTTAATAAAGCATCTTTTTCTACAAAACACCTTTCTGTAAAGAGTAGTTTTGTTGATCAGAACACACAAATTGTTGTTACACGATCATTTAAAGACAAAGAAGAAGCAATGGATTATTATGTAGCTTTTAAGGTAAACAAAAATCAAGTTAAAGATTTTACTACTGGTTTTGATTTCTTTGTGATTACTAACACTAATTTCTCTTCTTTATACGTAGAGAAAAATGTTAAAGAATACGTAGATTTCTTTAATGAAAATTATTTAGAGTAAAAGTTAGCTATCCAAAGTTCTTAATTATTTGCTCACAAATAAATCTGCTGGCATCACCATCTCCAAATAAAGGCGGGAAACTTAGGTTTTTAGCTGCTGAGAAATTTGAAAAAGCTTCAAGAATTAAAGTTTTATTTGTTCCAACAATTTTTGCTGCTCCACATTCAACGAGTTCAACCCATTCAGTTTCTGGACGAAGAATAATACAAGGTTTTTTAAAGAAAAAAGCTTCTTTTTGAACTCCTCCGCTGTCTGTAATAACCATTTTACAATGTATTTCCAAAGCAATCATATCAAGAAAAGATACTGGATCGATTATCCTAATGTTCTCGTTATAGTTTACAGCTTCTAACAGTTTTGGAGACAAAGATTTATCCAGCATTTTCTTTGTTCTCGGGTGTAATGGAAGTACAATTGTTTCATTTCCATTTTTTGCGATATCTACAAAAGATTCAAAAATTGAAGCTAGAGCTTTAGGGTTATCAGTATTGTCATTTCTATGAACAGTAGATAGAATAAATGCATTCTTTTGAAGCCCTAAGTCTTTAATCAAGGTTGATTGCTGTTCGCTTAAGCTTGCAAAATGAAGGCTATTGTCATACATTACATCTCCACAATGAAAAATAGCAGGATTATCGCTAGTATGCTTTTCTATTTCAGTTGGTTTAAAGCCTTCGTTCAATAAATTTTGATAACCCGATTCTGTTGGAGAAAATAGAAGTGTAGAAGCGTGGTCGCACATTATACGATTAATTTCTTCAGGCATTTTTTTGTTAAAAGAGCGCAATCCAGCTTCGATATGTACGATTGGAACATGTATTTTAGCTGCGGCAATAGTAGCGGCAAGTGTAGAGTTTGTATCGCCATATACAACTAGCGCTTCAGGTTTTTCTTCGATTAAAATAGCTTCTAATTGTTCAATCATTAAGGCGGTCTGCTTACCATGGCTACCCGAACCAATATTAAGGTTTATAGAAGGTTTAGGTATTCTTAATTCATCAAAAAAAACTTCAGACATATTTTGGTCATAATGCTGACCAGTATGTACAATTAGCTCGTTAATCTTATTCGAAAAATGATTAGCTATCGCTCTGCTTAGTGCGGCAGCCTTAATAATTTGTGGTCTAGCACCTATAATGGTAATTATTTTCATAGTGTAGTTAGATTTTGATTATCAACGACTTAGTTCCATACTCTTTTTTACTGGCTTTTTATTAAATAAAACAAAGTCAATTAACCCTTTCAGGTAACCAAAGCCGTAACTAATATGCAGAATTAAAAAAGTAAATATTACCGAGGCAATATTTGTTTTGCTTGTTACTTTACTAGCAAAAATAAAAGCAAGTAAAAAATAATTAGCCAGTACAATTAAATTAAGAAATAAAAAGTACACATGAATTAAAGGACTTATTGTAAGTTGAATTAAAAATAAGACAAAGAACAAAGGAATTAATTGTCTAATTGAAGTTACAGTTTGGTGTTTTTTATTTACAAATACTTTCCAGTAGCCGTATTGGTAATATTGTTTAAATAGTTTTTTAAATGAAGCTCTTACGTAATAAAGAGATATGATTTTTTGCGATAAATAGATTTTAAATCCATTTTTTATTAAACGAAAGTTAAATTCATCATCCTGATTACGAACAAGTTCTTCATCAAAATATCCGACTTTCTCAAAGACTTCGTTTCTGTATGCTCCAAAAGCGACTGTATCTACAAAACCATCTTTATTTCCTGTCCTAAAGTGGGCATTTCCTACTCCAAATGGAGAAGACATTGCAGCGCCAATTATTTCTGAAGTTTCGTTTTCAAAAACGTTTTTGATCACTCCTCCAGCACACCCAACTTCAGGGTGTTGCTCTAAGATTGCTACGTTTTCTTTTATAAATTCAGGAGTTACCTCCGCATGAGCTCCCAGTATGATTTTTACATCGCTATTTGCGGTTTTTAAGCCTAGGTTTAGTCCTTGAGGAGTTGTTTCTGCTTTATTGATTAAGTAATGAACATTAGTGTTATTCTCAGCTATTTTTTTTACTATTTCAGGAGTTTTGTCTGTGCTTAAACCATCACAAACGAAAATTGAAATAAGCTCAGTAGGATAATCGCTATTTAAAATAGACTGAATACATTTATCAATGTAATCTTCTTCATTTTTGCAAGGTATGATAACGGATACTTTCAAGAACTTCAAAAATAATTAAACTTTAAGGATTTTACTTTCTTTTTTATTATTTATCCCATAAAAAAGAGTAATAAAAAATGAAAAAAACACTACTCCAGATTGTCTTTCAAGCATAGATTCTGTCATAAAATTGAAAACGATTAAGATAAAAAACAAGCTGTAAATCAATTTTTGGGCTGGTAAAAATTGTTTAAATAAAGGTAAAGTAATTAGTGTTAAGAAGTACAGAAGACCAATAAATCCAGAGCCAATTAATGTTTGAATAAATTGATTGTGACTGTTGAGGTGCTTTTTTGCTAATAAATAAAACTCTTTTTCTTGATATTGTTTGGTTAGTACACTTGATACATCACCTGTTCCAT
>CALDTD010000343.1 GCA_937924345.1 uncultured Flavobacteriales bacterium
CCACCTCTATTCTTTCCTTTCTCGAAAATTGGAAAAGTTTTTAAGCGTCTTAATTCTGCATTTTTTAAGCGCGTTTTAATTCTAAAATACTGATTCGAATCTACCTCGCGTTCATGACGCAAAGTTGCTTCCCACTCCACTTTTGTTTTGTGCGAAAAAATAGAAGAAAGACTATCAGACAAATCAGCTATAGACTCTTCAAAAAGCTCCTTTTTAACCGTCATCAAATCCATGTAAACATTATACCTCGGAACAGACAACGCTAATGTTGTACGCGGCTCATTATCCGCAAAAACATTTCCACGCGGCGCTTTAATTTTACGCATTACTAGAGTTCGCTGCTCAGCTTCTTTTTGCAATTCTCCACCATCAACCAATTGCACCTTTACAATTTGGAACAAAATGAAAAATGCAAACAACAGCATCGCCACATAAACCACGTAAACACGTATGATATTTTCTTTTTTTGAACTCACTTTTTCTTTTCGTTCCAAACTACTTTTGGTGGATACTTAGACTCATATAAACCAAGAGACTGAACATCTGCAGCAATTTTACTCTGAAGACTTTCTTGATCATAAACCTCCATTAAAGATTGCAATTCTGAATACAACTCTTCAGACTTTTTCTCCTCTGCACTATACTGATGTACTGTTGCATCTACATAATATCCGTAAGCGATATAAAGAATCATCAACAATGTGACATACAACAAAAAAGGTAAATTCTGCACCACCCCTGTCTTAAACAAAAGCTCACCAGAAACCACCCCTTTAATTGGATTTTTAATCTTTATTTTCTTACCGTCACTCATATTCGCTCTGCAACTCTCAATTTTGCACTTCTTGCCCTATTATTTTCTTTTATTTCTTCCTCAGATGGAATTATAGGCTTCCGATTCACCTCTTTAAATGGTCTAATTAAGTTCCCATAAAAATCCTTCTCTTGTTTCCCTTCAATATTTCCAGACTTTATAAAACGTTTTACCATTCTATCCTCTAAAGAGTGATAAGTAATCACCGACAAACGTCCACCTTTTTTTATAACATCTGTACTTTGATCAAGCAAACTCTCTAAGACTTTCATCTCATCATTCACTTCTATTCTTAATGCTTGAAACAATTTTGCGAAAAAAGTATTCCCCTTGTGAGGCATATACAACCCACCCATCAACTGCTTTAAATCTTCTATGGTTTTAATTTCTTTATTCGCCCTTTCTTTAATTATACGATATGCAATTTTGTGCGCATTTGACAACTCTCCAAAAACTTTAAAAACATACCTCAAGTCTACCTCTTCATACTGCATTAAGACATCTTTAGCAGTTTTAACCACATCCTGATTCATACGCATATCTAATTCAGCATCAAAACGAAAAGAAAAACCTCTTTCTGCCGTATTAAACTGATGAGAAGACACTCCAAGATCAGCAAGAACGCCATCTACAGGGAAAGCATTAGGAATCATTCGCAAATAATTCTTAATAAAACTAAAGTTCTGACGAACAAATGTAAAACGCTCATCTTCAGGTAAATTAACTTCAGCATCTACATCCTGATCAAAACCAACTAAACGCCCTTGCTCTAGTTGACTTAAAATATATCTTGAGTGCCCTCCGCCACCAAACGTAACATCTACGTAAACACCATTCTTATCGACAATCATTTTATCGACAGAATCATTTAACAAAACAGGAACATGATACTTATTTTCAGTCATTTTTATCAGAATTGCCCATTACTTCAGCAGCAAGTTGATCAAAGTCTTCCCAATCCTCTCCCATTAGATCTTCATACTTTGTTTTATCCCAGACTTCCCAGAGATCAACATTCGCCACAAGGACAATTTCTTTTTGGACACCAGCCCAACCTAACAATCCCTTCGGTAAAAGGATTCTCTCGTTAGAATCTGCTACAATTTTAGTAGCACCTTTTTGAAACATGCGGGCAAACTTTCTGTCTTTTGCCTTAAAACGATTTAACGTACGAAGCTTCTCCATGACAACCTCCCACTCACTCATAGGATACAAGGACAAACAATCATCAACTCCCCTAGAAATAACAAAAGTTCCCTGGTCTTCGGCAGACAATTGCTTACGCATCTCAGCTGGCAAGAGCAGCCTGCCCTTCGCGTCGATTTTGCAATGATATTCCCCTATAAACCCAGTCATTTATTCTCTCTAATTCAGTTGTATTAAGGACAAAAATAATTTTTTATACCCACATTTCCCCACAATAATACAATTTGTGAATAACTTTTACAAACCAAACCCATAACAAAGCATTAAAAAATCATAAAAACAACTGTTTTAGAGCGTTATATAACTAAAAATTAAAGGTGGTAAATTGTGGGGGAGTGTTAATAAGTAGAATCAAAAAATCTATTACTCTGAACTTTTTATAATGCTTATCTTTGATTCGAATTTCAACAGAAACAAAAGATGGAAATTAAGTCAGCAGAGTTTGTAATGAGTAACACAGACTACAAGAAATGTCCTAACCCAAACAAACCCGAATACGCATTTATTGGGCGATCTAATGTTGGGAAATCTTCGCTTATAAACATGTTAACCAACAGAAATGCACTTGCCAAAACTTCTGGAAAACCAGGCAAAACACAACTTATAAATCACTTCTTGATAAATAAAGAATGGTTTGTCGCAGATTTACCAGGCTATGGATACGCTAAAGTTTCTAAAAAAAGTAGAGCTACTTTTCACAACTTTACGGTAGACTATTTAAAATTCAGAACCAACTTACTATGTACTTTTGTATTATTAGACTCTAGACTCCCACCTCAAAAAATAGACTTAGAGTTTATGGAGTTTTGCGGCGTAAAAGGAATTCCGTTTGTAATGTGCTTTACTAAAACAGATAAATTAAAGAAAAGCCAACTACAGCAATCGATTAATACCTACAAAGAGAAAATGTTTGAAACTTGGGAAGAGATCCCTCAAATTTTTATTAGTTCTTCTGTAAGTAAAGAAGGCCAAAACCAACTACTTGATTTTATAGGGGAATTAAATTTAAATTTTAAGAACTCATAACCACCTATTTTAATCGACAAAAAACTTAAAACTTAATTATTCATAAATTAAGAAATTACTACAGCTAATAATTAGTTTGAGCAATTAAAAAAATAATTACATTTGCTACTACTAAAACATTAAACATAAACTACACATATAATGTCAAAATTTAAAGCAGAAATTGATGCTTTCATGGATAAAGTGAAAGTTAAAAACGGGCACGAAACCGAATTTTTACAAGCAGTTGAAGAAGTTGCAGAAGTTGTAATTCCATTTATTGCTGACAAACCTCAATACCAAGATGCTAAAATTTTGGAAAGAATGGTTGAACCTGAAAGAACAATTATGTTTAGAGTTCCTTGGTTAGATGACAAAGGAGAAACTCAAGTAAATAGAGGTTATAGAGTTGAATTTAACTCTGCTATTGGACCATATAAAGGTGGACTTAGATTTCACCCATCAGTAAACCTTTCAATTTTAAAGTTTTTAGGTTTCGAACAAGTTTTCAAAAACTCATTAACTACTCTTCCTATGGGAGGAGGAAAAGGAGGATCTGACTTTAACCCTAAAGGAAAATCTGACAACGAAGTTATGCGTTTTTGTCAATCATTTATGACAGAATTAGCACGTCATATTGGACCTAACACGGATGTACCTGCGGGAGACATAGGTGTTGGTGGAAGAGAAATCGGATACATGTTTGGTCAATATAAAAGATTAAGAAATGAATTTACTGGAGTATTAACTGGAAAAGGAAGAAACTGGGGAGGTTCATTAATAAGACCTGAAGCTACAGGGTATGGAACTGTATATTTTGCAAAAGAAATGCTAGCAACCAAAGACGATAGCTTTAAAGATAAAAAAGTTGCTGTTTCTGGATCTGGAAATGTTGCCCAATACGCAATAGAAAAGGTAATTGAATATGGAGGTAAAGTAATAACTTGTTCTGATTCTTCTGGATATGTGGCTTGCGATAATGGGTTTACTACTGAGCATTTAGACTTCTTAAAAGATTTAAAGAACAACAGAAGAGGAAGAGTTAGCGAATTTGCTGACAAATTTGACGATGTAAATTATCATGAAGGAAAACGACCTTGGGGAGAAAAAGTAGACGTAGCATTACCATGCGCAACTCAAAATGAATTGAATGGAGAGGAAGCTAAAACACTATTAGAAAACGGATGTATTTGTGTTGCAGAAGGGGCAAACATGCCATCTACACCAGAAGCAGTTGAAGCATTTCATAATGCAAAAATTCTATTTGCTCCAGGTAAAGCTTCAAATGCTGGAGGAGTTGCAACATCAGGGTTAGAAATGTCTCAAAACTCATTGCGCTTAAGCTGGTCTTCTGAAGAAGTAGATGAAAAACTACACAATATTATGGTTTCAATTCATGAAAAATGTGTTGAGTACGGAACTGAAGATGGTTTTGTTGACTATGTAAAAGGAGCAAACATTGCTGGATTTGTAAAAGTAGCAGACTCTATGTTAGACCAAGGATTGGTTTAAAAAGACCTTAACAAAAGATTAACCACAAAACAAAACCTCAATAGTTCAAACTATTGAGGTTTTGTTATATTTGCGATTAAGTGATATCTAACAGAAAAAATATTAAACGTTTCTTATTTTGGATTAGACTTTGGAAAATATATGGATTTCTTCCAAAGCACTTAAAAAAACATTCTATATTCTTTTTTGGGATTATAGTTATTATTTCAATTCTAGATTTGATAGGTTTAGCTCTATTTATACCTATATTATTACTTTTGTTGGAGGATAATTATATAGAAAACCATTCTTCTCTATTAAACATATTTGAAACTTTAAACTTTGAAAGTCAAAATAGTTTTACTGTATTTCTTCTAGGAATAATATTTTCTCTTGTATTAATTAAAAATATTCTTTCTGTAATACTTACAAGAAAACAGACACTTTTTGCACTTATTATTCAAACAGATATTTCTGCTATTGTTTTAAATAAATATTTTAACAAGAATTTACTTGAATTAAAAAACAAAAACTCGAATCGAACTGTTTGGGAAATTAATTCTTTACCCTCTCAATTTACGCGATCTCTTTTACTTCCTTTAGGCACATTTTTAAATGAATTAATGGTTGCTATAATTATTGGTATAGGTATTTTCATCTACGATTCTAGAATGATGGTTCTATTATTAGGCTCAATTGTTCCTGTAACTTTTTTATTTTACAGGTTCACGAAAAGAAAAGTACAAAAATTACAACAACGACAATCTCTATTAACTCCTGCACTAAATGCTCATGTACAAGAATCTATTTTTGGCATTACTGATGTTATCTTAACAAACACAAAAGAGTATTACAGAAAAAAGTATCAAAAACTACTCACAGAGAACAAGTTTTTAAGTACTGCATTGATAACTTACATGTCTGTACCTGCAAAAATAATAGAGGTAGCTGTTATCTCGGCCATCACATTGTTAATTATTGCGGGGTTATACCTAGATATTGATAAAAAAGAAACACTTACATTCTTAGGAGTTTTTGCTTTAGCAGCATATCGCCTAATACCTTCGTTTAATAAAATAACTGTTTCTATACTTAGTTTTAAAAGCTATCAATACACTCTGAATATACTTTCTCGTGTTTTAAAAGACAGCAGTGTTAGTGATGACTCAAAACAAGTAAATCAAGATCAAATTTTATTTGAAAAAGAAATAAAAATAAACAATTTACATTTTGAATATTTAAAAGGCAAACCTATTATTACCAATTTAAATTTTGAAATAAGAAAAGGGGAAACAATTGGAATTATTGGAAAGTCTGGGTCTGGAAAAAGCACTTTAATGAATATCCTTCTTGGGCTATTAGATAACTATAAAGGAGATTTAATTATAGATAATAAAAAAATAAACAAAGAAAACATCTCTAACTGGCACAAAAAGATTGGCTATGTTCAGCAAAATATATTCCTGTTAGACGGGAGTATAAAACAAAATATTGCTTTTGGAATTGAACATAATAAGATCAACGATACTAAAGTTAATGAATGTATAAAAGCAGCTAACCTTACAGACTTGATTAAAGAGCTTCCGCTAGGTTTAGAAACACGAGTTGGCGAATTAGGAAATTTAATCTCTGGTGGTCAAAAACAGCGTATAGGAATTGCGAGAGCCCTTTATTCAGATGCTGAAATATTATTTTTCGACGAAGCAACTTCAGCTTTAGATATTGATACAGAAGCACAAATTACAGAAACATTTAACCTTCTTTCCAATTCTAACAAGCAATTAACAATGATAGTAATTGCCCACCGTTACTCTACTCTAGAAAACTGCGATAGAATTATCGAATTAGAAAACGGAATAATTAAGTCCGTTAAAAAATACAGCGACTTAGTTGAATGAAGATAAAGTTTCATATATCACCTGTTTATCCATACGGAGACGATCATTACTACCATGAAATAATAGCTTTGGCAGAAGGTTTTGAAGCACTGGGACATACAGTATTTGGAAACGCTAATTATTGGTGGCAACCTACTAAAGAAACTTTTTTACTAAAAGAAAGTAAATCGAAAGATTATGACATTGCTATTTATGATTATAGATATGCAAAATCTTTCGAACATTTATTATTTAGGCCAGGTTATCCAAATTTTGATAAAAGCAAAAAACATATACTTATAGATCGAAATGATTGGTTATCTCCCATTTGGTTAAATAATAAACATTACGAGATCTATGATCTTATTTGCGCAGGTAATCTTTACAAAAACGTTAAATACCCTTCTAATGTTAGACCTTGGACAATAGGAATAACCAATAGAATAATGCGTTATATAGATAAAACTGCAAATAATAATTTGCCTATTGAGCCAATAACAGGTTATAATTTTAGGGTAAAACATAATATGCGTGGTTATTTATTAAACAACATAAAAAAACTTAATCTAAAATACCCTCTTGCCGAACGTTTTACAGACTCTATTCAACAATCAGATATTGACTTACCAAAAGAAGATAAAAGCTACTGGCTACAAAGTACAAAAAGACACAACCCTGCATATTATAACATACTAAATAGTTCATTGCTATTCTGTGCTTTTGGAGGTTATTACGAATTTAAACCCTTTAGGTACCTACCTTATACCTTAACAGATAAATTGGTTCGAAAACCAAACTATTGGAAGTATAAAAGAAATAAAAAAAATCAGAAAGATTTTTCAGATAATATTTTTATTTTTCAGCAGGACAATTTTAGGTTTTGGGAGGTTCTTTATTCAAAATCTGCACCAATAAACTTAAATCTTGATTATTGGAACTTCTGGTTACCAGAAGTTCCAATTGATGGGAAGCATTACATCGGAATAAAAACCTTAGACGCTAATGAATTAGAACATTCATTAAAAAATTTATCTTTTGATGAATTACAAAAAATAGGAAAAAATGGTAGAGAATGGTGTAATAAGCATTACAGCCCTAAAGCCGTTGCTAATCGTGTAATAAGCTATTTAAATATTTAATATGGAAAAATATTTAATTGTTAAAGGTTGTGCTGGACTCGGAAATAGAATATATACGTTATCCAACGCAATAAATTTTGCGCTAAAAACAAATAGAACTATTTATGTCGATTGGGCTGATGGTCAATTTGATGAAAAAGAGCAAAATGCATTCTATCGCTTCTTTAATCTGCAAGGAATAAAGTATTTAGACAATATTAATGATATAAAAAATATTAATTCTAAATCTGTTTATCCAAAAGCTTGGGAAAATATAATACATAAACATTTATATGAGAATTTTGAGCAAAGCTCGATACAATCATTATCATTTCTTCCCGACAGGTTAAATCAGTATTCAAAGAAAATGAATATGCGATCGGGTTATTTTATTTCTAAAACAAACAAAAGTAAAAGTGATCTTTATAACCTTTTTTCACCTAAAAACTTTGAACTCGGTGGGTCTTACAAAAAAGATTTCAAACAAGAAATTGTGGTATTTGTAGATTTTTCGCCAAAATACTATTCCTCTATAATTAAGGATACAATTAACATCAATGATGGGATTAAAGAAAAAATTAGAGCGTTTTCTAGTTTACATCAACTAAAGCATAATTTTATAGGAGTACATATAAGATATACAGACAAAAAACCTGACTCTTCTTTTGATAAACTATATCGAGCAATAGAAAGAAACTATAATAATGATACAAAAATGTTTTTATCAACTGATAATTTAAATATTCAGGAGATGATGCAAAACCGCTACTCCAATATCGTTGTATATCCTAAATATTTACCTAAAAAACAAGAAGAGGGACTCCATCAATGGGCGCTTTACAACAATGAAGAAAAGTTAAAACAAAAGTTATTTGAAGAAAGTATAATTGATATGTGGCTATTAGCAGAATGTGAACATTTAATTTATCAAGCTAATTCTTCGTTCTCAGGTATATCAAGAATATTAAAACAAGATAAAAATTGTACGCCTTGGTGATGAAAAAAAATCTACACCTTTTTACCTCTTCTTTTCCATTTAACAATGCATTAGAATCAAACTTTATCCTCCCTGAGCTACTATATACAAGTCAAAAATTTGAACATGTTTATATCTACTCCTTAAACCAAAAAGGAAATATAACATTTCAACTACCCGAAAACACAACTATAATTGAGATAAAAGAAAGAAAGATTAGCTTAGGTGTAATTAAGAAAATAGATCTTTTTTATAAAACGCTATTAAATAGTATAAAGAATAAAGAACATAGAAGTTTCTACTATTTAAAATACTTTTATTCATTCCTAAAAAAAAAACAAGCATTAGGTCATAATTTACTTCCTATTTTTTCTAAAACACTAAAAGAAGAAGACCTACTATACACATATTGGTTTGATGAGTGGAACTATGCATTATCTTTATTGAAAAAATCGAGAAAAGTTAAAAATATATTAATCTCAAGAACACATGGTTTTGACCTTTATAACGAAAGGCATGAAACAGGTAAGATACCTTTTAGAGATATTCAATTAGCAAATACGAATCAAATTTTTTCGATTTCAAATACAGGAGTAAATTATCTCTCGCAAAGATACCCGAAGTTTAGGTCTAAATTTTCTTTTTCTAGGTTAGGCACTTTAAAGGTTGATTGTATAAAAAAACAAGAAAAAGATAAAACCTTACTTTTAGTAAGTTGCTCTTCCATAGTTCCTGTTAAACAGGTTCATTTAATCCCAAAAATATTAGCTAACGTAACTATTCCAATTAAATGGGTACATTTTGGAGATGGGAGTGGTAAATTAGAAATTAAAAATGCGATAAAAAGCTTACCTAAAAATGTTACAACTGAGTTGAAAGGGAAAGTTGAAAATAAAAATGTACTATCATACTATAAAGAAAATCACGTTGATTTATTTATTAACGTTAGTAAAAGCGAAGGTATTCCAGTTTCAATGATGGAAGCAATAAGTTTTGGAATTCCATTACTCGGATTTAATGTTGGAGCAATTTCAGAAATTATAAATAAAAAAACAGGTAAATTGTTAGATGAAAAAATTGATTTAAATTTAATATCTTCGTTTATAAACGACTTTAAAAACTCTGAATTGTATTTAGATAATTATAGACTTTCTGTACTAAATTACTGGACTAAAAATTATAGTGCTGAACATAATCACAAAAAGTTTTCAGAAATTATATATGACATCTAATATTATAACAATACTTTTTCTGTTCAGTGTATTATCAGGAGTGCTTTTCTTTCTAAATTCTTTAGTTGGAGAAATAGTGTTTAGAAGAACACAAAAAACATCGAAATATAGTTCTTTAGAAAAGCAGTCTTTTTACTATACAATAGGATTGACAGCAATAATTGTAATTTTCAGTATTATTTGTACTGGTTTAAAAACTATTAATATTTTATTTTTCTTTCCATTAATAGGCTATTTATTATTAAAAAACACCAAAGACTTTAAGGAATATAAAGTTGATCCTATACAATGGAGAGAAAAGGGAATTCAAACAGTTGAATTTACTGTTCTATTTTTTATTGTATTTGTCTTGAGTCTATTTTGGGACTATAGCAAAAGTATTAATAACGATATGTTTTTGTATGCTAACATTGGGAGAACATTACCAAAATATGGCAATGAAAATATATTTCATTACTTTAATAGTATTTTACCCCAAACAAAAGCTAATGGAGTCTTCCCGTATCATTATTTCGAATTTTGGTTTTTAGCCATGCTAAAACCACTATTTGGTAAGTTTTCAGCTATAATAATTCTTAAATACTTTGTTTACAACTACTTTAAGACTATTATTATTCTTGGTATCAAAGCAATTATCCATAAATTAACAACCAAAAATAGCTTGCTAATTACCTTATGTATATTGGTAAGCTCTCTATTGCCTTACGACGATTTTTTAAACCTTTTTGAAACAGGGTGGCCTTACTACTCCAGCATTTGGTCTAGACCAAACTTCTTAACATACTTGTTTGTTCTTATCCCTTTCGTAATTCTTATCCTAAATAAAAAATATAGTTTAGCTATCATTACATTATTATGTTTACCCTTAGTTTCTACAGTTACTGCACCACCCGTTTTTATATTTATAGGTCTATTTAGCATTGGGCTATTTTACAACAAAACGATTAATAAAAAAGAGTTCATTATCGTTTTTACAACTATGCTCTCCGTTGCAATAGGAATTTTACTTTTTTACAAATTTTTAGGAATAGAAATCAAAGGTCTAAAACTAACTTTAGAAGTTATTTTAGATAAGTATAAGCTAACTTGGAAGGCAATTTTATTTTTGATCGTTACAATTCCCTTAGGTTTACTTAGCTTATTAATTCCTTCGTATATATTGATCAGAAAAAATAAACACTACAAGCAGTTATCATTATTAATCTTAACGTCTTTTTTAATAGCGATTTTCGGAATAATTGTTTTTCAGCTTGGAAACTTTATCGATAATTTTTATCAATTTCCTTACGTCGGCTATTCGTTTATCTATTTAATGGTTCTGATAATTCTTATTGTTTCTTTATTTTCTGAAAATAAATTAAAGCGATACTTTACTATATTTTTAACAGTAATTGGAAGTATATATTCTTGCTCTAAAATTCAAGTTC
>CALDTD010000344.1 GCA_937924345.1 uncultured Flavobacteriales bacterium
TATAGAAAAGCTTTACGTTTAATGAAGCTTGCCGAGAAATTTGATAAGCCAATTGTATGTTTAATCGACACTCCAGGAGCGTTTCCAGGTTTAGAAGCAGAGGAAAGAGGACAGGGAGAAGCCATTGCTCGTAATTTATACGAAATGATGACGTTAAAAGTTCCTGTAATTTGTGTTATAATTGGTGAGGGTGCTTCTGGGGGTGCTTTAGGTATAGGAATAGGAGATAAAGTATTGATGTTAGAAAATACTTGGTATTCGGTTATTTCTCCCGAATCTTGTTCTTCTATTTTATGGAGAGATTGGGATCATAAAGAACAAGCTGCTACAGCTTTAAAATTAACCTCTAAAGATATGTTGAAAAACAAATTAATAGATGGTGTTATAAAAGAACCTTTAGGCGGAGCACATTCTGATGCAGATAAAATGTTTAAGAAATTAAAATCAGAATTAAAAAAGCATATTAACAAGTTAAGTGAAGTTCCAATTCAAGAATTAGTAGATCAACGTGTTGAGAAATTTTGTGATATGGGGGCTTACAAAGAAGCTTAATTTAGAATAAATGAAAATTGCTGTTACAAGTTCTAATAAAAATTTAATTTCTGGAAAAGCAGATGATTGTTTAAATTATTGGATATATACAATAGAAAATAAAGAGATTGTAGATAAACAATACATTCAATTAGGAGAAGGTCAAAATTTGTACAATATCTTTTTTGAAAGAGCTGTAGAAATTTTTGTTCATCCTATATTTGAAGCAGAAATGCTTTTGACAAAAGACATATCGGCATTGGTAACCGAGCGGCTAAAAGAGAAAAGAACTGTAGCTTTTATTATTGATGAAAGTAATAGTGATTTAGCTGTTCAAAAAGTAATAGAAGGTACTTTAGAAGGTCACATAGCTGAAGAAGAAAATTGTGGCTGCGGACACGAACATTAATAAAATTTTAAACTCAACTTATTCGGTTGAGTTTTTTATTGGAGTCATTTTTGTAATGGTTTTATCGAATTAAAAATAGTAAGATGAAAAAAATAGGAATAATAATTAGTATTATAATCATTAACTTAAATGCTTTTGCACATGAAGGAATGTGGATTCCATCATTGTTAAAGGCGTTAGAAGATGATATGCAGTCGAAAGGACTAAAACTTTCTGCGGAAGATATTTATTCTATTAATCACTCTAGTTTAAAAGATGCAATAGTTCATTTTGGTGGAGGCTGTACTGCAGAGGTTGTTTCTAATCAAGGGTTAATTTTAACAAATCACCACTGTGGCTATTATAATATACAACAACATAGCTCTTTAGAAAACGATTATTTAAAAGATGGTTTTTGGGCTATGAATGAAAGTGAAGAGTTAATCAATAAAGGACTTACAGCAACTTTTATAGAACGTATTGAAGATGTTACAACAAAATTAAATTTTGGAATAACAAGTAATACTGATCCTACACAAGCAAATATCATACGCCAAAGAAATGGTCAAGAGTTATTAAAAAAAGCAACAGTTGGTACTAAATTACAAGCGGTTATTAAACCCTTCTTTTATGGTAATGAGTTTTATATGATTGTTACTAAAACGTTTAATGATGTGCGTTTGGTTGGAGCTCCACCAAGTGCAATTGGTAAATTTGGTGGTGATACAGACAACTGGGTTTGGCCAAGGCATACTGGGGATTTTTCTGTTTTTAGAATTTATGCAGACAAAAATAATGAGCCTGCAGAACCATCAGATGCTAATATGCCTTATAGTCCTAAAAAATGGTTGCCGGTTTCTATGGAGGGTGTTCAGAAAGATGATTTTACAATGGTGTTTGGTTTTCCTGGTACAACAGAACAGTATTTGTCATCTCAAGCAGTAACAGATTACATAAATATTATTAACCCTTCTCGTATAGAAATGAGAAAACAAAGTTTGGCAGTAATCGACGAAGCTATGGGTAATTCTGATGCTACTCGTATTCAATATGCTTCTAAACAATCTCGTATTAGCAATGCATATAAAAAATGGATTGGTCAGAATTTAGGGCTAAAAGAAAAAGATGTTATTACTCAAAAAAGAGATTTTGAAGAGGAATATAGTAAGCGTGTAAAAGGAGATGAGAAGTTTCAGGATGTGCTATTAAATTTATTGGCACAAGATTCTAAAATGTTGCCTTTGAAAAAAGCAAATTCTCTTTTTGTAGAATTGTATTATTATGGTCCCGCAATTATAAGATACGCTGATGCTTTTGAAGAGTTATTTCAAGAAAAAATAATTAATAAAAAAGAAATGACTAAAGATGAAATTAAGCTTATTGAAAGTGAAAATCAAAAAGTTTTTGATGCTGCAGTAGCTAAAAGAAAAGCTGGTTTAGAAGGCTTTTTTAAAGCGAATGATTTAGTTATTGATAAAGCTATTTTTAAAGCTCTAATACCTTTATATATCAAATATTCTGATAAGAAATTAATTCCGGAAGCATTAGTGAAAGCACAAAAAGAATTTGTTTTTAAAGATGGAAGTTTTGATGTTGATGCTTATGCTAATCATTTATATAAGACTTCTATGTTAACATCAAAAGAGAAATCTATGGAGTTATTAAAATTAAAGAAGTCCAAATTAAGAGATAAGTTGACTGAAGATCCAGCTTATTCATTAATAGAAAGTATTATTAAGAAAAGAGAGGCATTAAAACCAGTTTATAAAAGAGAAAGTATTTTGTTGAATGGATTAATGAAAGACTTTATAGCTGCTCAAATGAAATACTTTCCTGAGAATAAATTTTGGGCAGATGCAAATAGCACATTACGTTTAACTTATGGTAAAATTGAAGGTTCTGCTCCTAGAGATGGCATGCAATACACTTGGTTTACCACTTTGGACGGTATAATAGAAAAAAACAATACGGGTAAAAAAGATTTTGAAATTCCAGCAAAAATGCGCGATTTATGGAGTAAAAAAGATTTTGGACCTTACGCTACTGATGGAGATTTAAGAGTATGTTTATTAGGGTCTAATCATACTACAGGTGGTAATTCTGGAAGCCCTGCTATTAATGCAGAAGGTCATTTAATAGGAATAAATTTTGATAGAAGCTGGGAAAGTACAATGAGTGATATAAAGTTCGACGGGGAAATTTGTAGAAACATAATGGTTGATATTAAATACGTACTTTGGGTTATTGATAAATATGCTGGTGCAACTCACCTTGTTAAAGAAATGGAGTTAGTTGATCAAAATTGGAGAGTAGAGAACGATATTAAACTCAATAAAGAAAAAATTCTTACAAATACTAATCGACTAAGAGATGTTCCAACAGACGAAGAAGCTTTAATAGAGAGAGCAAAAGCTTACTTTGAGTTAGGATTAGAACAAGAAGGCTTAAATGATTTGAATGCTGCTTTAGTCAATAATAGAAAAAGTACAGAGGCATTAAACGAGAGAGCTCGGTTTTATACTAATAAAGGTGAGTTTTCGAGGGCTTTAAAAGATGTAAATGCATCATTAAAGATTCGCTCTTCTACAAATTTAGAAGCTAATTTTGTAAAAGGGACAATATTAGCTAGTAAAAGCGATTATCGAGATGCAATAGAGTATTTTAATAAAGCTATTGCAATAGACTACAGCCATTATAAGTCATATTATAATAGAGGCGTTTGCCAACAAGAATTAGGCAATTCAGAAGAGGCATGTAGAAACTTTAAATTGGCAAAATTAATGGGAGGCAAAGCTGCTGAATCTATGCATAATATAAATTGTTCATTTGGAGGTTGGTAGTTAATTTATGAATAATCGAGTTGAAATAAAGAGCGAAAAAGAAATCAAATTAATGGTAGATACATTTTACGGTAAAGTAAATAATGATACCATGCTTTCAGCTATTTTTAACGATTATGCTAAGGTAAATTGGGATATACATTTACCGATTATGTATAACTTTTGGAATACGATTTTATTTAATAACGGAGATTATAAAGGAAGCCCTTTTCCAAAGCACTTAAGATTACCAGTTACTGATGCACATTTTGAAAAATGGTTGTCACTGTTTACAGAAACTATCGA
>CALDTD010000345.1 GCA_937924345.1 uncultured Flavobacteriales bacterium
TATATAAATTCTATTCAATCGATAAAGAAAGATATAAAACAATCTAAAACAACTGTAGACGATTTTGCTAATGAAGTTACTGATTTTTTAAAAAGTAAGGGCTTAAAAGTTGAGCTAGGAAAAAGACTAGCTGGCGTAGATCTTGATTTGTTTGTCCAAAACAAAGGCCAATTGTATGCAATTGACCTTGTTGGTTTTCCTGGTGTTTTTCAATCTACCTTACCTATTGAAAAGTACAATACGCTGAACAGAATGAATATAAAAATAGTTGTGCTCTCTTTCAGTCTGTGGTCTTCAGAGTTGGAAAAAAGTCAAACAACTCTTCTTCAAAAAATAGGCAAGACTTAACTATTGTTTAATTATTCTAAGTGATGCAGCCGTATCTTCTGTTTTAATTTTTAGTTGATAAATTCCATTAGGCGCATCAATTTTAAAATTTACAAGCTGCTTGTGTTCAAAGTTTTCGAAAGAGATTACTTTACCATTTAAATCGACTATTTCTATAAAAATAGAGTTAAACTGTTCTCCTAAATCTAGTTGAACGTTCCCGTTTGTAGGGTTGGGGTAAAGAATTAGATTTTCTGCAAATGTTTCATCATTAATTCCTAAACCTACTACTGTTATACAGTTGGAAGTATCACTACAGCCATTTTGAGTGACTTCAACAGCATAATTTCCGTCTAAAGTTGGTTCAAAATTTTGTGACACAGCTCCGTCTATCAATGTTGAGTCTGCACAAGTAATCCATTGGTAACTTGCATTTGCTTCATCTGCTAACAAAACAAGTCCGTTATTGCCTAAGGTGATTCCTGTGTTTACATTAGTAACAGTTAAATTTAGAGTTACAATAGAATCACAACCTAGGCTACTAGTAAGAATATGTGTAGCATTATTGTTGTCAGAAAAGTAAGTATTCCCATCTATCCAAACCAAACTGTCACAAGTTGTTTGAATATCTGTCCCAGTAACTGGAACATTCATTGTTAAATCTAGAGTTATTATAGAGTCACATCCATTTATATTTTGAAGTGTAAATGTTGCAGAATTATTACTTTGAGTATATGTGTTTCCATCTATCCAAGTGTAAGATCCACAAGCAGAAATAACATCTGTTGTGTTATCAGAGTTGTTAATTGTTAAATTCAAAGTTATTGTAGAATCACAACCAACACTATTCGAAGTAATAAAAGTAGCTGTAGAATTATTGTCCGTATAAGTGTTCCCATCTATCCATGTGAAACTATCACAAACTACTTGTGTATCTGTAGAACTACTATTATTTAATATTGTTAGATCCAAGTTTATAATAGAATCACATCCATTACTAGTGGTTAATATTTCAGTAGCTGTATTGTTGGTTTCAGTGTAAGTATTTCCATCAATCCAAGTGTAACTTCCACAAATTACTTGAGTATCGGTTGTCGTTATTGAGTTGTTTACGGTTAAATCTAATGTAACAATAGAGTCACATCCTCCAATATTGGTTGCAGTAAATGTTGCTGTAGTATTATTAGTAGTATAAGTGTTTCCATCAATCCAGACTAAAGAATCACAAACAATTTGCGTGTCAACTCCTGAGTTGGGTACACAAACTTCAGTTAAATTATAAGTAACACTAGCAGAAGTTTCG
Source organism: uncultured Flavobacteriales bacterium (assembly GCA_937924345.1). Lineage (GTDB taxonomy): Bacteria > Bacteroidota > Bacteroidia > Flavobacteriales_D > Parvicellaceae > S010-51. The sequence goes on from CALDTD010000345.1 coordinate 1,631, forward strand.
TCACCACTTGTTCCACCATTTCCATTAGCAGCCATTCCTCTTGCGTAAATAGTTATATTTCCAAAACCAGCATTTGGCGCAGTCCAGGTTGTTCTAAAAATACCAGTAGAACTTATACCTTGGTGTTCAATATATTCTCTTCCTCCTGTACTTGTAATTCTTGTGTTTGATGTTAATGTTGAAGTGAAGTCTCCCGCTTGCGCATTTCCTCCAGAAGGTGAAATTGATAACCCTTGTACGGCATATCCAGTTTGAGTACCAGTTCCATTTGTTACGGTAAATTCAACTGTGTAGTCATCACCAGGTACATAACTTGAAACAGGGTTTGCATTATTGTCCAATACACTTATAGATACGGAAGGGTTGAAGCTTCCTCCACCATGACATTGTGTACAACTAGCTCCACTTCCAACAGGCGAACCCGTTCTATCTCCTAAGCCTCCAGCTGCTGCTCCTCCAGATCGGGGAGGAATATAAGACTCAAAATGACCATGTGTTATTCTTGAATTGAAACTAAAGAATATAGTGGCTAAACTGATGATAGAAGCAAGAAATAAATATTTTTTTTTCATAATTTTAATAATTGTCCAATCAAATATATAAATAACTGTTTTTCTGTCAGGTTGAAATTTATTTTTTTTCAATAAAAGGTCGAATTTGCATTAATATTAAAAATGGAATAAAAAGTGACGATCAAAAAACAACAAAAAAAGACAAAGTATGTGCGCAAATCATTTACTTTTGTCAGTAATTAATATAAACAACCAATGATTAGCGGATTATTAAAGAAAATATTTGGGGATAAAACTCAAAAAGATATAAAAGCATTACAACCTTACGTAGAATTAATTACAGAAGCTTACGGCAAATTACAGTCTATTTCTGATGATGAATTAAGAGCCAAAACTATTGATTTTAAATCAAAAATTGCTGAATACACTGCGCCAACTCAAAAGCAAATTAATGAGTTAAAAGAACAAGCAAAAAGTCATACCATTTCTATTCACGAAAAGGAAAAATTATTCAATAAAATTGAAGAATTAGAAAAAGAAGACGATGAATTATTAGAAGAAGTATTATTAGAAATTCTTCCTGAGGCTTACGCTGTAGTAAAAGAAACATCTAGACGTTTAGCAGAGAATAAAAAGTTAGTCGTTACTGCTAATGATAATGATAAGAAAATTGCTTCAACTAGAGATCATGTAGAAATTGAAGGAGATAAAGCAATTTGGCATAACGAATGGGATGCAGCAGGTACCCCAGTAGTTTGGAATATGGTGCATTACGATGTGCAATTGATGGGGGGAACCGCTTTACACCAAGGAAAAATTGCAGAGATGCAAACAGGAGAAGGTAAAACATTAGTTTCTACTTTGCCCGTTTATTTAAATGCGTTGGCAGGAAAAGGAGTACACGTTGTAACGGTAAATGATTACTTAGCACGAAGAGATGCACTTTGGATGGGACCTTTATACGAATTTCATGGAATGCGTGTAGACTGTATTGATAACCACCAACCTCATTCTACTGGTAGAATTGAGGCTTACAAAGCTGATATTACTTTTGGAACAAATAATGAATTTGGTTTCGATTATCTAAGAGATAACATGGTCAGTTCACCTGAGGAAATTGTACAACAAAAACATCATTTTGCAATTATAGATGAGGTAGATTCTGTTTTAGTTGATGATGCAAGAACACCATTAATTATTTCTGGGCCAACTGCAAGAGGAGGCCAACAAGAATTTATTGACTTAAAACCACAAGTTGAACGTTTGGTTACTGCACAACGTAAACTAGTAACAAGTTTGCTAGCAGAAGCAAAAACTAAAATTGCAAAAGCAGAGGCATCTTCAGATAAAAAGGAAGCAAAGTTAAACGCTGAAGAAGGAGGGTTAGCATTATTACGTGCATTTAGAGGTCTTCCTAAAAGTAAACCAATAATAAAATATTTAAGTGAGCCAGGTATTAAAGTTCAATTGCAAAAAGTAGAGAATTTCTACATGCAAGACAATAATAAGGAAATGCCAAAGGCTGACGAGGTGTTGTATTTTGTAATTGATGAAAAAAATAATACAATAGACTTAACAGAAAAGGGTATAGATTTAATTTCTGGAAAAGAAAACCCTGATTTTTATATTTTACCAGATATTGGAGAACAAACAGCAGATTTAGAAAAGTCTTCTATGTCTAACGATGAAAAAGTTGCAGCAAAAGATGCGATGATGCGCGATTATACAGTGAAAGCTGAGCGTATTCACTCTATGAATCAATTGTTGAAGGCTTATACTTTATTCGAAAAAGAAGTAGAGTATATTGTTCAAGACAACAAAGTTATGTTGGTCGATGAACAAACAGGACGTGTTATGGATGGTCGTCGTTATTCAGATGGATTACATCAAGCAATTGAAGCAAAAGAGAGTGTGAAAGTTGAAGCAGCATCTCAAACTTATGCGACTATTACACTACAGAACTTCTTTAGAATGTATCATAAGTTGTCCGGGATGACTGGTACAGCCGAAACAGAAGCGTCAGAATTGTGGGATATTTACAAATTAGATGTAGTTGTAGTTCCAACAAATAAACCAATTGCAAGAGAAGATAAAGAAGATTTAGTTTACAAGACAGCAAGAGAAAAGTATAACGGAATTATTGACGAAGTTGAACGATTAAGAGAGATAGGAAGACCTGTTCTTGTTGGAACAACTACAGTAGAGATTTCTGAATTATTGAGCAAAATGTTGAAGATGCGAAAAATACCGCATCAGGTTTTGAACGCAAAGCTACACCAAAGTGAAGCTGAAGTAGTAGCTGCTGCAGGTCAACCAGGAACTGTAACCATTGCAACCAATATGGCAGGTCGTGGTACAGATATTAAATTAGGTGCTGGGGTTAAAGAAAATGGAGGATTAGCTATCATTGGTACAGAACG
>CALDTD010000346.1 GCA_937924345.1 uncultured Flavobacteriales bacterium
GCTTGGGGAGGAAATGCTATAGTAATGGGAGGAGATGTTAATGGAGGTGATATATTTGGAACATATCCTTCTTTAGAAATTAATAGTAGTCAATATGTTGGAGAAAGAGGAATAATAATCCCAACTACAGCCACTGATTCTATGTTTGCTGAATTAGCTTTGTGGTATGGTATTTCACCAAACGATTTAGGTACTATTTTTCCAAACCTTTCTAATTTTCATGCTACTGGTAGTTTATCTACTTCGAATCCTCCAATTGGTTTTATGAATATGTAATCAACCTTATTAAAATGACAAGAATTTATATTATATCATTACTACTTTTATCGCTAAACTTAGTTTTCGGACAATGCTATCCAGATCGACATAATACCACTTGGTATGACGGGTGGATTTCTTGCCAAACAGCTCCTAGTCCCAATCCGATTAGAGGAAACTCGCATTGGGTTCAATATAACTTAGGTACGACTTATGTCTTGCACGATTTTTTTGTTTGGAATACAAATGCTCCAGATTTATTAGACTGGGGTATGCAAGAAATTGTAGTAGATTATTCAGTTGATGGTATAACTTGGGAAGAATTGGGAACATATACTTTAAATCAAGGTACAGGATTTAATAAATATGAAGGAGAGTTTGTAGCTGATTTTAATAATGTGAGGGCGAACTATGTTTTAATTACTGGATTAAATAATTTTGGAGGAGCTTGTTACGGATTAAGCGAAGTAAAAATAAATGTTGATAATACAGTTGGTTTGAAAGAAAATAAATGTCTAAAAGCTTCTGTTTATCCTAATCCATTTGGTCAAGAATTAAACTTAAGATTAACAGAAAGCTGCTCTTTTTCGACAGTTAATTACAAAATTATAGATGCGTTAGGAAGAACTATTGTTCAAGAAAATAATATTAATAAAGGACAAACAAAACAGATTTTAACAGCTAAAAATATCTTACCAGGTATTTATTTTGTATTATTAAATAATGGGAAGGAAACATCAAAAATTAAGGTCATTAAATATCAGTAAGATTTAAAAATTAGTTTTTTATTGTGTAAAGCAACCATTTCGCTTATTTTCGTTACACTTTTACGAATTAAGCTTATGAAATTTACAAAAAGTATATTGGTATTTTTAATTACCTTTTTTTCTTTCAATATTTGTTTTTCTCAACAGGGATGTGACTTAGCCGCAATCAGGACTGCCATGACTAATGCAGGTTGTACAGAATTACCATCATGTCAATCTACGTGTAGTATGTATTTTTACAACCCTAATTCATTAACGGGAAGTTCTGCACAACAGTTTGCCGAAAGTTTAGGAGCTAATTTAATTTCGGTTCAATCTGCAGCTGAAAATACATGTATTGGTGCTGCTTTGGCGTCTAACAATTTCAATGGAGTAGTTTGGATTGGTTTAACAGACGAAATAAATGAAGGAACTTTTGTTTGGTACGATGGAACACCAGTCGGATTTACAAATTGGAGACCTGGTGAACCCAACAGTAGTGGAGATGAAGACTGTGTTCAGATTTTTGCTGACGGTTCTTGGAATGATTTAAACTGTAATAGCGGAGGAACATCTTCTGTAATAGAAGTGAGTTTATGTCCTCAAATCACAGCCAGTAACGACACTACAATTTGTAATAGTACTTCAGCTAATTTAGTTTGTTCAGATGCAACATTTGGTTCCCCACCTTATAATTATACTTGGTCAACATCAGAAACAGGTCAAAGTATTTCTGTTTCTCCAACAGTTACTACAACATATACAGTTAGAGCAACGGATAGATATGGTTGTTATGTTGAGGAAGATATTGTGGTAACTGTTGTAGATAATATTACAGCAAGTTTTACGAGTAGTAATTATTGTCTTGGAGATGCGGTTGTTTTTACAGATAATTCAACAGTTACTGCTCCAGATATGATTGATAATTCTGGTTGGGATTTTGGAGATGGATCTACTCCAGCGGTTGGAAATCAAGTAAGTTATGAGTATGCAACAGCTGGAAATTATGTGGTTTCACATGCTGTGTCTTCGGTTAATGGTTGTATGGAGATAGCAACAGAAAATATTACTATTTATAATCCACCTACAGCTGAATTTACTTTTAATGATGAGTGTACGAATACAGATATACCCTTTCAAGATAATTCTGCGGGAGCCGGAACAACAGTTATCAGTTGGGAATGGGATTTTGGAGATGGAATAGGTACAGGAAGTAATGATACTGAAGATTACCAATATTCAACTTCTGGAAGTTATGATGTAGAGTTAATTATAGAAGATAATGAAGGATGTAAAGATACAGTTACAAATTCGGTTACTATTTTTGAGAGTCCGATCGCAGATTTTAGTTTTGATAATGTTTGTGTAGGCGAAACAGCAGAATTTACAGATGCTTCAACTGTTTCTTCGCCAAGTAGCATAGTTAACTGGGCTTGGGATTTTAATAATGATTTATCGCCAGATGCAATTTCTCAAAATGCTTCACATGATTTCAATTCTTCTGGTGATTTTATCGTAAACTTAGGTGTAGTTTCAGACAATGGTTGTATAGGTACGTCTACACAAACCATTAGTGTTTATAATAATCCTAATGCAAGTTTTTCAGCATCCACAGTTTGTGTTAATGGTAATCCAACCGATTTTGTGAATTCATCTACTTCTACAGATGGAGTCATTACTAATTATGGTTGGAATTTTGGTGATGGAAATATTTCTTTTGCAGAAAATCCAACAAACAATTATCAAATTGCATCTACATACCCTGTTACTTTGGGAGTGGCAACAGATTTAGGATGTGTAGATACAGTTACTTTTAGTATAGATGTACTGGGGAAACCATCTGCAGCTTTTACTCAGGATACAACAAATGGATGTGCACCATTATGTGTTGCGTTTACTGATACCTCTTTTGATGATGTACCAATAATTGAATGGAACTGGAAGTTTGAAAATAGTTTTGGTGAAAGTTTTGAGCAGAACCCAACGTATTGTTATACGACTACAGCAGATTATGATGTTAGTTTAATTATTAAAAATCAGCAAGGATGTAAGGATACTCTAAATAAAACGAACTTAATTTCGCTTTATCCGCAACCTACATCAGACTTTACATTAAACCCAGAAAGTACTGATGTGCAAAATGCTGAGATTACTTTTACGAACAATAGTATAGATGCTGCTGCTTGGAAATGGGACTTTAACGATGGTTCTGACGAAAATTTAGTGGATTATGATCCAGTTCATAATTTTGGTGATACAGGAACCTATGAAGTAGAATTAATAGTAATTAATTCATTTTTATGTAGTGATACTAGTTACCAATCGGTAGAAATTTTCCCAGTAGATGATTTATTTGTTCCTAGTGGATTTTCTCCAAATGGAGATGGTAAAAATGATGTGCTATTTGCTAGGGGATTTATCGGTGTAATGTATTTTGCAGTTTTTGATCGTTTAGGAAATAAAGTTTTCGAATCAGAAGACGAATCTATAGGGTGGGATGGACAAATCAATGGTAAGAACGCTATAGAGGGAGTTTATACTTGGTATTTACAAGCAGAGGTAAATGGAAAAGCAAAAAAAATAAAAGGAGATATTACATTAGTTCGTTAATTCCAAAAAAAGAAATAAGATGTTAAAAAATATAGGATATATATTGTTGCTTTTTCCTTTTGTTGGAATGGCACAAGATTTACACTTTTCTCAATTTGATGTAAATGTTACAACATTAAATCCTGCATATACAGGAGTTACACGTGGAGACTTCAGGGTTGCAAATAATTATAGAAATCAATGGGGTACCGTTAGTGCTCCTTTCTCTACTTTTTCTTTTGGTTATGATATGAATATATTAGATAAAAAAGAAAACTCAGGAATCTCTGATATAGGTATAGGTGTTGGTTTTTTTAGTGATAAAATAGGAACAAGTAACCTTACTCAAAATCAATTTAACTTTTCACTATCAGCTATACAACAAGTAAACTTTGATACAAAACTATCTCTTGGTCTTCAGGGTGCATATAATCAGCAAAGTATAAATTTCGATAACTTAACTTGGGATTCACAATTTCAAAACCATCAGTTTCAAGAAAACTTACCATCAGATGAAGCATTTGCTAATGGACAATCTGCATTTATAGATATCAATGCAGGAGTATTACTTATGAATGAAAGTTGGGAAAATACTTTTACTATGGGAGCAGCAGTTTATCATTTAAATTCTCCTCAAAGAAAATTAATTTCAAATGAGAATTTAGCTCCAAAAATCGTAGTACATGCTAATTATGAAATTAAATTAGGTAACAGCTTATCAACAAGATCATTAATACCAAAAGTATTATATACAAGACAACGAAAACAAGATGAAATTTTAGTAGGTGCAATTTATCGTTCATATATGCAAGAAGCAAGTAAGTATACACGTTTTACTACTCAGACTTACTTTGACTTTGGAGCGTATTATCGTATTCAAGATGCAATAGTTGCTTATGTTGGAGCGCATATTAAGCGTTTTAGTTTTGGAATAAGTTATGAAGCAAATGTTTCTAAGCTTAGAACAGCATCAAATACCATTGGAGGTTTTGAAGTTTCTTTGTCTTACTTAGGAATATTTTCTGATGGACGTGTAAAATTGAAGTAATGTTACAACTTTCTTACGAAGCTTATACTTTAAAATTTAAACAACCAAGTGGTACCTCAAGAGGTGTTTTAAGAGAGAAGAAGATTTGGATAACGACAATTTGGGATTCAGAAAATCCTTCAACTAAAGGAAAAGGTGAATGTAACCCTTTGGTTGGCTTAAGCATTGACGATGTTCCAGAATACGAAGAAAAGTTAAAGCATGTCTGTGATAATTTTTATAATTATCAAGAAGATATGTATAGAAAACTAATTCATTTTCCATCTATTTATTTTGGAATAGAAATGGCTTTATTAGACTTAGAACGTGGTGGAAATCAAGTCTACTTTAACACTCCTTTAATAAAGTTTAAACAACCAATAAAAATTAATGGTTTAATTTGGATGGGAGAAGAGTCATTTATGTTAGATCAAATTGAACAAAAACTGGCTAATGGTTTTACTTGTTTAAAAATGAAAATTGGAGCAATTGATTTCGAAAAAGAGAAAAGTATTTTAGCTTCTATTCGCAAACGGTTTAGCGCAGAAGATTTGGAATTAAGAGTAGATGCAAATGGTGGCTTTTTGGCGGATGAAGCTTTGCAAAAATTAAATGAATTAGATCAATTTGATATACATAGTATTGAGCAACCGATTCAACAAAAACAGATTCAACAAATGCAAAGGTTGTGTGTAGAAAGTCCTATTCCAATTGCTTTAGATGAAGAGTTAATAGGTGTAAAGTCAATAGAAGAAAAGCGTGAGTTGTTAGAGACCATATTACCACAATATATAATTTTAAAACCATCTCTTATTGGTGGGTTTAAAGGGAGTATGGAATGGATTCAATTAGCAGGAGAGTTATCTATTCCTTGGTGGATTACTTCGGCCCTAGAATCAAATATTGGCTTAAATGCAATTGCACAGTTTACAAGTACTCTTTATAATCCTTTGCCGCAAGGTTTAGGTACAGGAGGATTGTATACTAATAATTTTAAATCACCACTTAATTTGCAAGGCGAGTTACTGTATTATGAAGAATAGGTAAATGATTCGATAAGAATTAGTCAAAAACTTTATCTTTGAATAATATGCAAAAGCTGTTTATTTTAATTCTATTCTTTTCAATTTTCCTTAAGTTTACTGCTCAGGAAAAAACGAGGTTTTTGCTGTCTTTAGACAGAAAATCATCTCTTTTTAATCAGGCTAAAATTAACACTTGGGGGGTAAGAATTGGTTATAAATATGGTTGTAAGGTAAACTATGGGTTAGGAGTTTATACAGCTAATAATATTTTGCTAGATTATCGTCTAGACGAAAATGAATTTCCTAATGCAAGTACATCTTTAGAAGGTAAGTTATCTTATGTAACTGGATTTATAGAGCCAATAATCCTTTCAGAAAAAAGAAAAATATTTTCAATTCCAATTAGCGCTGGTGGAGGAAACCTTCGTGTAAAATATAGAGAGATAAATAGTTCTAAGAGAATAACTCTGCTAAATGATTTTGTTCCATTGGTTGATGTTGCTGGAGTATTTCTGTTTAAAGCCGTTCCATTTATATGGATTGGAGGTGGAATAGGGTACAGGCATTTTTTTAACAAAGAAGATATCGTAAATCAATCATTTAATTCTCCTTACTATATGTTAAAGTTAAAGTTAGGACGCCCTTGTAAAGAGGCTGGTTCTTTTTATAAGTGGAGAAAAAACTTGTTTAAGGGAAAAGAAAAAAAAGAGAAGAATTCTAAGTGAATTAAATAAAGAATTTTTTAGTTAAATAGTAAAGTGTAGGTTTTAAAGCGTTTAGTAAAATGAGTGTTGAGAAAAGAATTAATGAGTTAACAGAAATTTTGAATACGCATAATCATAATTATTATGTGTTGAATAAATCAGAAATTTCAGATTATGAATTTGATCAACTGCTTAAGGAATTACAAAAGCTTGAAGAAGAAAATCCATTATTTGCTTTTACAAATTCACCAACCAAGAGAGTTGGTGGGGACATTACTAAAAAGTTTAAAACGGTTAAGCATAGGTTTCCCATGCTTTCCTTATCAAATAGTTATTCTAAAGAAGAGATAGAAGAATTCGATACTAGAGTTAGAAAACTTGTAGATGGAGATATAGAGTATGTTTGTGAGTTAAAGTACGATGGTGTTGCTATTAGTATTACATACGAAAATGGTCAGCTAGTAAAAGCTATTACTCGTGGGGACGGAGTTCAAGGTGAAGATGTGACTGCTAATGTAAAAACGATTCGTTCTATTCCATTATCTTTAAAAGGAAACTATCCTCAAGATTTTGATATTAGAGGAGAAATAGTTTTTCCACTTGCCGCTTTTGAACAGTTAAACAAAGAAAGAGCAGAAGCAGGTGAAGCTTTGTTTGCAAACCCTCGAAATACTGCTTCTGGAACGATAAAAATGCAAGACTCAACAATAGTTGCTTCAAGAGGTTTGGATTGCCAATTATATCAATTATATACCGAAGAGCCTATGTTTAAAGGTCATTTTGAAGCTGTTAAAGGTATAGCTGAGTTTGGTTTTAAAATTCCGTCAATTAATGATAACTTTATAAAAAAAGTAAACTCTGTAGATAAAGTTATGGAGTTTATTAATTATTGGAATGAAAATAGAATTGACCTTCCTTTTGAAATTGATGGAATTGTAATAAAAGTTAATAGCTATTATAAACAAGAGGAGCTTGGTTTTACTGCGAAGTCTCCACGTTGGGCAATTGCATATAAGTTTAAAGCTGAACGTGTTTCTACTGTATTAGAAAAAATTACCTATCAAGTAGGTAGAACTGGAGCTGTAACACCAGTCGCAAACCTAAAGCCTGTTCAGTTAGCTGGAACTACCGTAAAGCGCGCAAGTTTGCATAATGCAGATCAAATAGAAAAATTAGATATAAGGGAGAACGACACTGTTTTTGTTGAGAAAGGAGGAGAAATTATTCCCAAAATTATTGGTGTTGATTTTAATGCTAGGTTAGAAAATTCCTTAACTACTAAATATATTGAAAACTGTCCTGAATGTAATACAGAGCTTATAAGAGTAGAAGGGGAAGCACAACATTATTGTCCAAATAGTTTAGGTTGTAAGCCACAAATAATTGGCAGAATGGAACATTTTATTGGGCGTAAAATGATGGATGTTGATGGCCTAGGTGTAGAAACAGTAACACAATTATTTGAAGCTCAATTGGTAGAAAATATTGCTGATTTGTACGATTTAACTTTTGATCAGGTTATTCCGCTTGAGCGAATGGCTGAGAAATCAGTGAATAACCTTTTGGCTGGTTTAGAAAAATCTAAAAAAGTTCCCTTCGAAAAAGTATTATTTGCGTTAGGAATTAGATATGTTGGAGAAACTGTTGCTAAGAAATTAGCAAAGCATTACAAAAATATAGAAGCACTAGAAAGAGCTGATTTAGACTCATTAGTTGCCGTTGATGAAATAGGAGAGCGCATTGCAGAGAGTGTAGTTGACTACTTTAGTAATGAAGGAAATAGAATTATTATTAATCGTTTAAAAGAAGCAGGACTTCAATTCCAAATAGATGAATCGCAAGACAAGCAAGAATCTTCTAAGTTAGCAGGAAAATCAATTGTTGTTTCTGGAGTTTTTGAAATGAGTAGAAATGACCTTAAAAAACTTATTGAATCTCATGGAGGCAAAAACGGTTCTTCAATTTCGAGTAAAACAGATTATTTAGTTCGTGGAGAAAATATGGGGCCAAGTAAATTGGCGAAAGCAGAAAAATTAGGTGTAGAGATGCTAAGTGAAAAGGAATTGTTAGAGATGCTTAGGGATTAATTTACCGTTTACTTTCCAAATTCAATTCCCCAACCAATTGTGAAATTGTAAAACCAAATATCAAAATCTATGTTTGCAGGTTCATTATTTACTTCAACAGGAATCAATCGACCTTTTGCATGAGACATAGATTGCCCCACTTCCAAATAGTGTTTAAACTTTGCTTTTGAAGAAAATTGCAATCCAATCTTACCCTCCAATAAAAAACTATTGTTAATAGTCAATAAACGATTAGATGTTAAATTATTCATATATCCCAGCTTAGCTTTTGTATATATTCTTCTTTTTCCTTTATTAAGTTGAAACTTTACAAGTGTGTACAATGGGATAGAGGTTATATCAAAAAATACAAAGTTACCAGTAGTCGGAATTACTAAAAAATTATTGTATAAGCCTAGTCCAATTTTTAAATCCAGCTTAGGAATTATTCTTTTACCTATATTTAAGTTAGCGTATGAGCTTTCTGCAGATCCTCCAAGGTTAAAGTCCATTATAACCCCAGATTTATAATGAAACTTTTTCTTTTTATAAAGGAAAATTTCATCAGCTAAATAAGTTTTACTTACTAATCTTTTATCTAGTTTAAATTGTTTACCACTGGAACTGTATATGTATTCTCCATTCGTAATGTTAACGATGTTTAGCGGCTGTCTTTTTCTAAATACAAAATTTCTTTTTTTTAATAGGACTAGGCTATTATTTGGTAAATCGAGATTTTTTTGACCCAAAAAAAGACTGTACTGAAGAAGAAATATAAATATTATGCAATTACTTTTAAACAAGAGCTTTTCGCTTTAATAATTAACT
>CALDTD010000347.1 GCA_937924345.1 uncultured Flavobacteriales bacterium
ACATTAATTAAATTATCAATAGCAGAAACATGCTTTTGATCTCTGTTAGAATAAGCTGCAACCATAAAGAGTTGAGCAATTCTTTCTTCCTCTGTTAATTTGTTAAAGATATTATCTACCCAAATACTTGCTGCTCCACCTTGAACAAACGGCGGTTTTTTGTCGAAGTTTTTAACTGTTGGTTTAGTAGATAAACTACCAGTAAAAAGCGTAGGTAATATTACGGATAAAAAAGCTATTATTTTGGTCATTCTCATTGCTTAACAATCAAGGAAATACTTGACTATTTATAAAAGTACAAATACCAAACCAGTCTTTCAGAAATTGATTTTTTTCTTATTAACTCTAATCTATTAATATCCGCAATTACAAGAATTAGAGTAGTGGATAGTTGTATTGGGTAGAAGTTTAGAGATTTTTTCTTTTTCAGTTGGACTTAGACGAGTTATTCTTACATCAAGCTCTTTTAGGTTGTTTAATTTTTTAATGCTTTCTGGTAACGAAGAGATGTCGTTGTCCCACAAGTCTAAGTAGTTTAACTTATTTAACTCTTGTATAGCAAAAGGAATAACAGTTATTAAATTTTGATTTAAAATAAGTTTTTCCAAACTAGTTAAGTCTAACAATGAAAAAGGAAAGGTAGTTAGCTCGTTTTTGGATAAGTAAAGCTTAGTAAGCTTTTTTAATCCTTTTAAAGAGTCGGGTAGAATAGAAATGTTGTTTTTATTTAAAACTAATACTTCTAAGTTCTTCAGTTTGTTTATTTCCGAGGGAATTTCTTTTAATTTATTTTTAGTTAAATCCAAGTAAACGAGATTTTCAAATTTAAAAATTGCTTTGGGAAATTTAGCAAGTTTTTCTTTTTCTAAAGTCAGTATTCTTACATTTTTTGGGTTGTCCTTTGCTTCTTCTAATGAGTTATAGCGGTAGCAAGTATCCAAACTCGAAGGAATAACTTGTGCATTATAACTAGTCGAAATAAAAACGACAAATAAATATATGAATCTTAATTTGTACACAATGCTAATATCTGTTCTGCTTTAGTTTTATCCTTCTCTATTTGTTCTTTCAATTTTTCTAAAGATTCGAACTGCTTTTCATCTCTTATTTTTTCAATAAAATCAATTTCAACTGTTTGGTCATATATATCTTTGTTTAATCCAAAAAAATAAGCTTCAATTGTTTTATTTTCACTATTATCAACAGTTGGTCTATTTCCAATATTTAGAACTCCATCATAAATTAGACCATTTAAATGACCTCTTACTACATAAACTCCGTCTTTAGGTATTATTTTATATTTTTCAGGAATATTTATATTAGCTGTTGGGAAACCAATCGTTCTTCCAATTTGCTTCCCTTTTACCACCTGTCCTTTTACGGTAAAAGAATGGTTTAAATATTTTCTAGCTTTCTTTAATTCCCCAGATAAAATAGCATTTCTAACCTTTGTTGAACTTACTTTTATTTCTGCAATTTCTTGAGCAGATATTTCTTCAACTTCAAAATCATAAGTCGGAGATAATTCTTTTAAAAGGTCAATATTACCTTCTCTATTTCGTCCAAAACGATGGTCATATCCAATAACAACTGTGTTTACATTAATCTTATTGACTAAAAAATCTCTAACATAAGCAGTTGGGTTTATCCTAGAAAAAGTTTTATCAAAAGGTAGTATAATTAAATGATCTAAACCATACTGCTCCAAAAGAGCAGCTTTTTCATCTAATGTATTAATTAACTTTAGGTTATTATCTTCTGGGAATATAACTAACCTCGGGTGAGGAAAAAAAGTTAACAATACAGTTTCACCTTTTTTTTGTTTAGCAATTTCTTTTAAACGATTTATTATTTTTTGATGCCCAAGATGAACACCGTCAAAAGTGCCAACCGTAACAATTGGATTGTTAATGTTTTTAAAGGCTTCTATATTTCTGTAAATCTTCAATTATCTAGATTTAATTAACAATAGCGAAAATAATCAAAACCTTTATAAAGTACTTGATGTTTGGTCTGCTAATTGCATAATTGTTGTTAATCAGATTAAAATCAGTTAATAAATAAGCTTAATCTAAATGGTATTCGTAATTTATGAGTGTTATATTTGGAAGAGCGCAACTTAAATTATTGCAAAAATGAGTATTAAAATTAGTTATAAATTATTACTTACCCTATTTATTTTTTGTGTCACCCTTTGTTCTGCACAATCTTTAGCAACTAAGATTTTTGAAAAAGAGAATCAATTGTTGGATTTAGACCAAAAGAAAAAATCTGCACTTTCAGAGTTAGAATTACTAAAGTTAAAGAAAGTTCAACAAGACTTAAAAGAAATCGGTTACCCAATAAGTAAACATGGAGAGCAAATTGTAGAGCATAAAGCGATGGTGTTGGGTTACGATGAAAAGCATGAGCAAGCAAGGTGGGTTATGCACATGGTTTTGCCCGATATTGCTACAGGAAATACATCTAGGACAAACGATTTTAGAGAAGATCCATTAGTCAAAACAGGTACCGCTGTTAAATCAGATTATTGGTATAGTGGATACGACAGAGGGCATCTAGCTCCTTCAGCAGATTTTAGATGGTCCCCAATTGCTTTAAGTGAATCTTATTTTTATTCTAATATGTCACCTCAATTACCCGAATTGAATAGAGAAAAATGGGCTGAACTAGAGAATTTTATTAGAGATTATGTCTTAGAAACAAAAGAACCTGTTTATGTTGTAACAGGTCCAGTGTTAAAAGATAGCCTAAAAACAATGCAAAATAAAGATAGAGAAAATGAAGTCTCAATTCCAGACATGTATTATAAAGTGATTTTAGATAACTCAGGGGAAGAAAAGAGGGGGGTTGCATTTTTAATTCCAAATGGTAATTGCTCATATCCAATTACAAGTTACGCAACTTCAATTGATGTAGTTGAGCGTTTAACAGGTATAGATTTTTACTCAAATCTAACAAAGGATGAGTCTGTGAATATAGAAGAGAATTACGTCGAATCTGAGTGGCAAGTTGGTAAAAATGATGGGAATGTTTCTCCTTTAAACCCTACCGATCTTCCTAAAGGTAAGATTAATACGGTGCAAGCAAAATATAATATTGGAACTAAAAGTTGTGTTTGTGGAACTGTTGTTTCAACTAAGTATAGCGAGAAGTCTGGAGCAGTTTTTTTAAATTTAGATAAGAAATTCCCTAACCAGATTTTCTCGGCTACGATTTGGAAAGATGCACGATCTAATTTTAGTTATTTACCAGAAATAGAACTCAAAGATAAAAAAGTCTGTCTCACTGGTAAAATAGAAAATAAACGAGGTACCCCAACAGTTAACCTAACAAGTGAAAAGAAGGTAGAAATTATTGATGAAAACCTTTAGAAGTAAATGTTAGTCCAAATTCTTAGTTTTAAGTCAGAAAGAGATCAACATTTAATGATGTTTTTTGTCTTTTTAATTTTTATAGTGTATAGCTGTTATTCAGTTTTGAGGGTGCCACTTTTGTTTGTGGTTCCAGCAATTATAGTCTTTGGTTTGGTTATTATTCACTTTTTTCGCAATCAATTTCAAAATAAGCTAAAAATTCAACCGCAAGTTATTTTTAAGGGAAACAAGCACAGTCAGTTAATTAAAAGTAGAAAGTGGTTTTTTATTTCGTCGTTAATCTACAGTAGTTTAACAATTTTGCATTTTGCAATAGTTTATTTAGGTAATGAGTCAATTGTACCTTTGTTGTACGATTACGGGTTTGGAGGTCTTTTAGCTTTAGGTTTAAATTTTTATATGGCCAAAAATTGGAGTTATGGTATTTGCGATGAAGGAATCATAATCGGGTCTAAATTAGATAATAAAGTAGTTTGTTGGTCAGAAATTGGGTCTATTAATTATGATAACCAACAGATTGTTATAATATTCAAAAACTATTTTCCTTTTTCAGAACTTAAGATTTCTGACTTTCAGTCAGTTGAAGTTTTTAAAAAGCTTTTGACTTACAAAATTTAAAGTTATATTGATCTTCTCTACTTATCATCAAATGTTAATAATCTAGCATAATTGTTCT
>CALDTD010000348.1 GCA_937924345.1 uncultured Flavobacteriales bacterium
AAGATTTCCGGTATGATTGACGAAAGTATGGATACCGAATATTTGTCTAAACCACCAGAAGATTGGGAGTTTCGTTCGAAACCAGCATGGCAACGTTTAATCATTATGGCAGGAGGAGTAATGGTTAATTTTATATTGGCATTTGTACTTTATGTAATGATTCTTTTTGTTTGGGGAGAAGATTACGTTTCCAACGAAAGTTTACCAGAAGGTTTAGCGGTTCACGAAGAGTTTCAACAATTTGGCTTTAGAGATGGAGATCAAATTTTATCGGTAGATGGAGAAGATTTATTAAGTGCCATAGACATTAATAAACATCTGTTTATTCGCGCAGCAAAAGTAGTAGAAGTAAAGCATAAGGATGGTACACAAGAAACAATTGTTTTACCTGAAGGGACAGATCAAATGATGTTTCAAAAAGGAATTATGTCTCCATTTACGCCTTTGTTTCATAGTAAGCTAGATTCGGTAATTGCTGATTATTCAGCTGCTAAAGCAGGGTTGCAAAAAGGAGATGATATTACAAAAATTGATGAAACACCAGTTTACTATTGGATAGATTTACAACGGGCATTAAAAGGTAAAAAAAATCAAGATGTGTTTGTAACTTTTAATAGGAACGGAGCTGAAAAGAGCATTGTTGTTACAACAGATTCATTGGGTCGTTTGGGCGTAATGCCAGAAAATGTTTTGGCAGATATTAATATACAGAATAAGTCTTATTCTTTAGGTGAAAGTATTCCAGCAGGGCTAGATAAGGCGTTATGGACACTAAAAGATTATACAGCTCAGTTTAAATTTATTTTCACTAAAAAAGGTTCAACAGCAGTTGGTGGATTTGCATCGGTAGGGAAGTTGTTTCCAGCAGAATGGCGTTGGGAGTCTTTTTGGAGTATTACAGCATTTTTATCTATTATGTTGGCATTTGTCAATTTGTTACCTATTCCAATGTTAGATGGCGGTCATATCACATTCTTATTGTACGAAATTATAGCAGGGCGTCCTCCAAGCGACAAATTTTTGACCAATGCTCAAATGGTTGGTTTAGTGATTGTCTTAGGGTTGTTTTTATATTCTAATGGATTGGATATTTTAAGGGGATTAGGAATCATTGGGGTATAAAATGTTTATCTTAGCGTTGTTACCTCAAAATAGTAAGTTTTAAATTGCTAATATCTAGTAATTTTACCGTTGGATTGTACGGTTAAATCAATCATCAAAAAGAGAAAAGAAACCATGGGATGTAGTTCATGTTCAAATAATAAATCAGCAGACGGAGTACCTAACGGTTGTAAAAGTAATGGTAACTGTGCTTCGGGTGGTTGCGAAAGAATGTCTGTTTTTAATTGGCTTTCTGATTTGCCTTCGCCAAGTGGTAAAAAGCCATTTGATGTAGTAGAAGTCAGTTTTAAAAATGGAAGAAAAGACTTTTTTAGAAACACAAAAGGATATAGTCTTTATAAAGGCGATTCAGTTGTTGTAGAAGGAAACCCTGGAGTAGACGTTGGTTTAGTAATGCTTACAGGCGAGTTGGTGAAACACCAAATGAAACGTAAGAAAGAGTTTACAAAGCCTCGAGATTTAAAAAAAATTTACAGAAAGCCAACAGAACAAGATTTAGAAGTCTGGAAAGAAGCTCGTGGTCGCGAGTATGAAACAATGCACGAAACACGTGAGATGGCTATAAAGCTGGGGCTACAAATGAAGATTAGTGATGTAGAATATCAGGCAGACGGAAAAAAAGCTACTTTTTATTATACAGCAGATCAGCGTGTAGATTTTAGAGCATTAATAAAAGAAATAGCAGACCGTTTTAAGGTGCGTGTAGAAATGAAGCAGATTGGAGCGCGTCAAGAAGCAGGTAGATTAGGAGGTATAGGTTCTTGTGGTAGAGAGTTATGTTGTTCTACTTGGTTAACCGACTTTAGAACTGTTTCTACTAGTGCAGCTAGATATCAGCAATTGTCATTAAACCCTCAAAAATTAGCTGGACAATGTGGGAAGTTAAAGTGTTGTTTAAATTTTGAATTAGACCAGTATGCTGATGCGTTAAAAATGTTCCCAGACACGCGTAAAGCTATTCAAACAAAAGAAGGAAATGCTGTACATATAAAGACAGATGTTTTTAGACGTATGATGTGGTATTTAGTTCAAAAAGAAAAAGGACAAAATGCTATTGTGCCGCTAGAAGTGGATAAAGTTGTGGAATTGTTAACTTTAAATAAGAAAGGAACAATCCCTAAAGATTTAAAAGGTTTTGCTGTTGTTGAGGCTGTAGAAGTAGAACCAGCTTACGAAAATGTTGTTGGGCAAGACGATTTAACGCGTTTCGATAAAGAATTTAAGAAGAAGAAAAAGAATAATCGAAACAACAGAAATAATAAAAACCGTAACAATAATCGAAATAAGCCAGAGGCTAAAGCTGGAGATGCTAATAGAGGTAATAAATCAAGTCAAAAACCTAGAGCGAACAATAATAACAAAAGAAAAAATCAGCAGCAAGGAGGAGAAAGAAAGGATGGAGAGCTGTCTGGAAATAATTCGCAACGAAGACCAAATAAAAACCGTAAGCCTAGCGGGAATAAAAATAGGAATAACAACAAACCGAAAGGGAATTCAAATGCTTCAAATAATGATAAAGCATAATTTCATAATTTTATTGTTCCTAACGTTAGGGTTGGCTTCTTGCGGGGAAACAGGTGTTATAATAAACCAAAGTAAAACTGTAGCGGATTCTACTTGGAAGAGTAACGATAGTTTAGTCTTTGATTTTAATATCTCGGACACGACTAATTATTTCGATTTCTCTATTTTGATTCGAAATACAGAAAATTACCAATGGAGTAATATTTATCTTTTTTCTGATTTAACCTTTCCGAATGGTAAAACAAGAAGGGATACAATAGAAGTTCTCTTGGCAGATCAATATGGGTATTGGCTAGGGAATAATTCTGGAACAATTGTTACAACAGAGGCAAAATATATGGACCACCGTCGTTTTCCTTTAACAGGCGATTACAACTTAGCAATTACACATGGAATGCGCCAAGATACGTTAACAGAGGTCTCTGATGTGGGTATAAAGATTAAAAACTGGAAAGAAAAGTAGTAAAATGCCCCAAGAACCAGACTACCAGTTATTACAAGAAGAAGTAACTTTTAAAACATCTAGAAGTGGAGGTAAAGGCGGTCAGAACGTAAATAAAGTTGCTACTAAGGTAGAGTTGAATTTTGATATTGAAAATTCTTCTATTTTAAACAATAACCAAAAGAAAATTGTTTTAGAAAAATTAGATAATCGCATTACCAAAGAAGGAGTTTTACAAATAGTAGCACAAGAAGAACGCACACAGATTAAGAATAAAAAGATTGTATTGAAGCGATTTAAAGTGCTAATGCAAGAAGCTTTTTACGTTCCTAAGAAACGCAAACCAACAAAAGTTCCTAGATCCGTAAAAGAAAAAAGGCTTCGAGATAAAAAACGTCATTCAGAACTTAAAAAGTTAAGAAACAAAAAGAGCGAATAGATTTCTATTCGCTCTTTTTAGTTTTAAGGTTATCTATTGTTTATCCTTTTCCTTCAGAAGCACTTTTCAATTTTTCTCCAATTAGTGTTCCTTCCATTATTTGCTGTTGAAAATCTTTCATTGCGCTTGGTGAATGAGGAATTAAAATAGAAGTGTTTTTACCGTTTTGTCCAATATTATTTAGCGTATCAAAGTACTGAGTTAATAATACAAATTGCATTACTTCTTCATGTGTAATATCTTTTAATGTTTTCTGGAAATCTTCAACCGACTCTTTAAATCCTCTTACTATTTCTAAACGTTGTTGAGCTATACCTTCACCAGAAAGACGTTTTGATTCTGCATCTGCTTCAGCAGCTTTTACTACTCTAATTTTTTGAGCCTCTGCTTCTTCAACTGCTGCCTCTTTCTCTCTTTTAGCGGCATTAATTTTATTCATAGACTCTTTTACGTTTGCGTCAGGATCAATATCGGTGATTAATGCTTTTACAATAATATATCCATATTCAAACATAGATTCAGAAAGGTTTTTTCTTACTGCATCTGCAATGTCATCTTTCTTTGCAAAAACATCATCCAATTCCATTTTTGGAACTTCTGCTCTAACATCATCAAAAATATAAGAAGAAATTTGGTGGCGTGCATTTTCTAGGGCATAGAAAGCGTCTTCTAGTTTATTTTCCATAACCTTGTATTGAACAGATACTCTTAAATGTACAAATACATCGTCCTGCGTTTTTGTTTCAATGTCAACATCTAATTGTTGTACACGCATATTTACTACCCCAGCTTTACTATCTATAAATGGAATAATGAACCCTAGTCCAGCTCCAGCCATTTTGTTAAATTTTCCTAGTCGTTGAATGACATAATAAGTTTTTTGTTCTACTATAATTATAGCTTTGAATAGTAATAGTGCGATTACGACAACTATTACTGCTAATGATGTGTATTCTCCTTGCATAGTTTTATTTTTTATTAAATTTAATTCAAATTTCGTTATCTGGGTACTTCAACTTGTTGTATTATTTCTTGAATAATATCTTTTTCAGTTACTCCTTCCATTTCAGCTTCTGGAGTTAACATTATTCTATGATTTAATACATGAAATGCAACAAATTGAACATCGTCTGGTATTACAAAGTCTCTTCCGCGCATAGCTGCCATAGTTTTAGCTGACTTTAACATAGATAATGATGCTCTAGGAGATGCGCCCAAGTAAAGTTTTCCGTTGTTTCTAGTAGTAGTAGTGATTTTAGCAATGTAGTTTAAAATCGAATCCTCAATTTTTATTTGTGAAATGGTTTCTTGAATGTTTTTTAAATCTTGTTGAGAAAAAATAGAAGTAATCTTGTTAAAGTCTATTGCGGCTCCGCTTTTAAACCGACTTAGGATAGCTGTTTCTTCCTCTAGTGTAGGGTAATGTAAATTTACTTTAAACAAAAAGCGATCAAGTTGTGCTTCTGGTAAGCGATAGGTCCCTTCTTGTTCAACTGGGTTTTGAGTAGCAATTACTAAAAATGGGAAATCAAGTTTATGCGTAATCCCATCATAAGTAATTTGTCGTTCTTCCATAACCTCAAACAAAGCAGCTTGTGTTTTTGCTGGAGCTCTATTTATTTCGTCTATTAAAACAACATTAGTAAATATTGGGCCTTTTTTAAAAGAAAACTCACTTGTTTTCATGTTAAATATAGAAGTTCCAATAATGTCCGAAGGCATCATGTCTGGAGTAAACTGAATTCGAGAAAAATTGACTGAAAGTGTTTGGGATAATACTTTGGCTGTTAGTGTTTTTGCTATTCCAGGAACGCCTTCCAATAAAATATGTCCACCGCTAAATAAACCAATTA
>CALDTD010000349.1 GCA_937924345.1 uncultured Flavobacteriales bacterium
CCATCATTATCGCCATCAGGACAACCATTAAATTTAGCTAGTCCAGCTACTGTTGGGCACTCATCATTTTTATCTTTTACACCATCTCCATCTGTATCTTTCCCTATTGCAAAATTGTAGGAAAGACCAATAGTGTTAAAGATAAATTGATCTCCAAAATTTTGAGTACTGTTATTATCATAAAAATCACTCATAGAGTAGTTGTAGTGTGATTCTATGTTTAAATTTAGTTGTTCGCTCAAAGCAAAGTTAATTCCAACTCCAAGAGGAATGTTAAAATCCGCTACACTCTTTCTAGTTTCTGTAGAATCTCCAACTGTAAAAGAGCTCTTAGAGATTGCATCTCCTAATCCTGCAAAAAAGTATGGTGCAAACTTTGAATCTTCTTTAAGAAGTTTACCATTGTTAGCTTTAAATTTTAAAAAAAGATTAAAATCATAAATTGCTGTCTCAAAACTACTCTGAGCTATTTTTCCATATTTGAAGCTACCTCCTAAATCCACCAAGGGGGATATATATTTTGCAGCACTTAGTCCTAGAGCAGGTTTTACTCCATTAAATTTATAAAATCCTCCGCCTAAATCTCCATCATAATGCGTTGTTCCAACATGGATTCCAACATTGTAGTTGTGCTTCGCTGTTTGAGCTGAAATTAAAGATGATATTCCAATCACAGAAGCGACTAAAAGTGTAATTTTTTTCATTGTTTAAATTTATTTGTTGCAAAAGTATTTTTTATTTTTGATAATAAAAGCTATTTAACAATTCATTAAGATAGTAACTGGCAAATTTTTTTTGCTTCATTTTGAATATCATTGGAATTAACAATTAATCTCGAAACTGCTATTCCATAAATACCAGTTTTTAGTAAAGGTTGTATATCTTTTTCTTTAATACCTCCTATAGCATAAATTGGAGGGCAAACATAATTATCTACAGCTTTAATAATTGTTTTATAGCCTTCAATTCCCAAAACAGGATCTAGCTTTTTCTTTGTTTTTGTAAAGCGAAATGGACCTAAACCTATATAATCGACTTTAGCATTAATTAAACGTTTTATATCCTCTAAATTGTTTGCGGTTCCACCAATTATTGCTTTATCACCCAATATTGATCTAGCTTCTATTGGAGAACAATCAGATTTTCCTAAATGAACGCCATCTAATTCTAATTCTTTAGCAATTTCGACATAATCATTAAGAATGAATGTGGCATTATATTTTGAACAAATTGCTTTTACAGCTTTCGCTTCAGAATAAATTAATTTTTCACTCTTGTTTTTTATTCGAAGTTGAATTAATCTAGCGCCACCTTTACAGGCTCGTTCAACTAATTCAGAATTAGAAAATTTACTATTTGGTTGAGTTACAAAATGGAGTCTTTGTAAGGCCATAATAAGCAATAAATTAAAGTTTATTTATTGCGTTTCGCAGCTTGCTCTTGCTGTTGCTTTACCATTTCGTCCATTCGTTGCTTAAACTTAGATTTTTTCTTTGGCTTCTTTTTGTTTTCAGCTAGTTTAGCTCTAATCTTTTCCTCGTCTACCATGAATTTTTTAATTCCCCACATTATAGCAATGTTCATTAAGTTACCACATAAGTAATAGTAACTTAAACCAGAAGAGTAGGAGTTAAAGAAGAATAACATCATAAATGGCATTAAGTACATAATAAATTGCATATTAGGCATTCCTGGCTGAGTTGGTGTTGCCATATTTCCGCTATTCATTTTTGTATATAAGAAAGTAGAAATTGCCATTAAAATTGCAAATAAACTAATATGATCTCCATAAAATGGAATACTAAACCCTAAATCCATTACAGACTCATAAGATGATAAATCTTCTGCCCATAAAAATTTAGAATGTCTTAAATCTATACTAGAAGGGAAAAACCTAAATACAGCAAGTAAAATTGGCATTTGGATAAGCATTGGTAAACAACCTGCCATAGGACTTACTCCAGTTTGAGAATAGAGTTTGGATACTTCTTGCTGACGTTTCATAGCATCTGCATCTTTCATTCTTTCGTTAATTTCTTCTATTTCAGGCTTTAAAACACGCATCTTTGCCGAAGACATATAGTTTTTATAAGTTAATGGAAGAATAATAATTTTTACAATTAACGTAACTAGTAAAATAATTAAGCCAAAGCTGAAACCAGCACTTTTTACTACGTTAAAAATTGGGCGAATCATCCATTTGTTTACAATTCCAAATATTCCCCAACCATGATCAATTATATTATCCATTCCATTATCATAAGAACTTAATAAATCGTTTTTGTTTGGTCCAAAAAAGAAAATAAGGTCTATAATAGATTTAGCTGGTAAATTAAGATTAGCGTTATAAGCAATTGAATACTCGTCGTTTTCTAATTGTTTTTGAGCTAATGTTCCTTTTGTAATGTCTTGACCGTCTAAAATTAATCCAGTTGTAAAAAATTTATGTTTAAAAGCAATCCAATTTGTTTTAGCTTCAAGTTCAACTTCGTTATCAGACATTTCAGAAATATAATCTCTCTTTTCGTCATAATATCTATACATTACGCAAGACATACGTCTTTGATCAGAAGCTAGTTTTTCTGTTGTTAAACCAAATAATTGCCAATTAAGAATAGATTCACTAATGTTTAAGTCCGCTTGTAGGTTTACATAATTAATTTGAAAGTCAACATCGTAGCTATTATTCTTTATAGTATAAGTGTATTGTAAATATTTATTTGGATCCGCAGTTGCTGCTGTATAGGTTAAAACTTGAGCTGCATCTCCTTTATTTATTTCACTTTTAAAAATTAAGTTCTTCGTATCAATTTGAGTTCCTTTATTGAGTAATAAAAGCGATTGATTAGATGTTTTTTCTTCGAACAATTGAAGTGGCTCAATGTTATTTTCATCAGTCATATAACTTTCGTAAGACTGATATTCTTTTAGTTTTACACTTGCAATTCTTCCTCCTTTATTTGAAAATTTAACGATCAATTTATCATTTTCTAATGTAGTGTATGCTTCTTCTCCTTTTCCTGCAGGGTAAAAGATACCAAACTTACCTTCCAATTCTTTTTGGTTAGCAACAGCTTCTACCGATTTATTAAATTGTTCTACACTATCGATATACTTTGTAAATAAAACTGAGTCAGCTTTTATATTTTCAGGAATAGTAGCTAAAAAAGATTTGTTGTCTTTTAAAGCAATTTTTTCAATAGACTTATTATCAGTAATTTGCGATTTAGCAATGCTATCTTTTTTTCTAGTAATATCTGCTTGTTCT
The DNA here is from genome assembly GCA_937924345.1 of uncultured Flavobacteriales bacterium. GTDB lineage: Bacteria > Bacteroidota > Bacteroidia > Flavobacteriales_D > Parvicellaceae > S010-51. Next base: position 3,269 of record CALDTD010000349.1, read on the forward strand.
TTTTGTTGCTGAGCTATTTGTTCGGCACTAGGCTGATTGAAATAAGTGAATCCTAATAGAATTGCACCAATTAATAATAATCCTGTTACTGTATTCTTATCCATTTTAAGGTAAATTTAATATCAAATTAGGGTGCAAAAATAATCATATACTTAGATGTAAGCTCTTCAAATCAAAAAAAAGTAACATTTAGTTAGAAACGACAAATAGAAACTGAAAATTGTAACTATAAAGAGTCTTTTAACGTAGCTAAATTATGAGAAGTTTATTATCGTTTATTGGACTCACTATATTAGCTTCTGTTTATTCACAAAAGC
>CALDTD010000350.1 GCA_937924345.1 uncultured Flavobacteriales bacterium
ATAGAGCTGTAAAAAATGTTATTATACAAGTTGAGAAAAACAATGGAACAATTAAGGTAGAAGCTAACGCTGAAAACACTAGCATTGTTGGCGACCAAGTTCATATCACAAATATGATTTACAATTTATTAGACAACGCTAACAAGTATACTCCTTCAGAACCTAAAATTATTATCAGTACAGAAGACATTTTTAATGGAGTAATAATTAAGATTAAAGATAATGGCATTGGAATTAGTAAAGAAAATCAACTGAAAATATTTGATAATTTATATCGAGTACCCACTGGGGATCGGCACGATGTAAAAGGCTTTGGACTTGGGTTAAGTTATGTAAAAGCAATTGTAGAAAAACACGAAGGTAAAATTACACTAAGTAGCTCTTTAGGCAAAGGATCTACTTTTTGCATACACTTACCACTAAAATTAAAAAATTATGAGCAAAAAAACTAGAGTATTATTGGTAGAAGATGATCCAAATTTAGGGTTATTACTTTCAGAATATATAAATGCAAAGGGGTATGAATGTACATTACGAGTTAATGGACAAGAAGGCTATGATACGTTTGTAAAAAACGAATATGACTTCTTGATATTTGATGTTATGATGCCAATTAAAGATGGTTTTACTCTGGCAAAAGAAGTTAGAGGTATAGACAAAACTATTCCAATTTTATTTTTAACTGCTAAGTCTTTAAAAGAAGATACGCTTAAAGGCTTTAATGTTGGAGCTGATGACTATATGACAAAACCTTTTAGCATGGAAGAGTTATTGGTTAGAATGAACGCAATACTTAGAAGAGTTCCACAAGAGAGTAATGAAGAAGAAGGGCATTACAAAATAGGAATTTTTGATTTTGATCACCGCCAGCAAATATTAAGCTTTAATGATGAAAGCAATAAGTTAACAACTAAAGAAAATGAGCTTTTAAAGCTACTATGTAAAAACAAGAACGGAGTTTTAGAAAGAAATGACGCTCTTAAAGCAGTTTGGGGAGATGACAATTACTTTAATGGAAGAAGTATGGATGTATATATAGCAAAACTAAGAAAGCACTTAAAAGCTGACAGCTCTTTAGAAATAATAAACGTACACGGAAAAGGATTTAAGTTGCTTGAAAACTAAAACAAGCAACTTAAATTTTATTTTTTTCTGAAAAATATTCGAATAGGGACACCAGTAAAATTAAAGTTCTTTCTTAATTGATTTTCTATAAATCGTATATAAGAATCACGAACATACTGAGGTAAATTACAGAAAAACACAAACGAAGGAGAGTAAGTTGGTAATTGAGTTACATACTTAATCCTAATATATTTTCCTTTATGCGAAGGAGGTGGATAGTTTTGAATAATCTCTAGCATTACTTCATTTAAAACAGATGTAGTAATTTTAAGTGTTCTATTTTTATAAACTTCCATTGCAGACTCTAGTGCCTGATGAATACGCTGTTTATTCAACGCGGAAACAAAAAGTATTGGCAAATCCGTAAAAGGTGCCAATTCAGACTGAATTTTTTCTTTATATTCTTTAACTGTATTTGTTTCTTTATTCTCTACTAAATCCCACTTGTTAACTAAAACAACTATCCCTTTTTTATTTTTTTCAATAACACTAAAAATAGCTAAATCTTGCTTTTGAATTCCCTCTAATGCATCAATCATAAAAATGCAAACATCGCTGTTCTCGATTGTCCTAATAGAACGCATAACAGAATAAAACTCTATATCTTCATGCACTTTACTTTTCTTACGAATACCTGCTGTATCTACCAAAGTTAAATCGAAACCATAAGAAGTATAATGCGTATCGATAGAATCTCTTGTAGTACCAGAAATATCCGTTACAATATTTCTCTCTTTACCTATTAAAGCATTAGTTAAGGACGACTTACCAACATTTGGCTTACCAACTATTGCAATCCTAGGAATTTTACTTTCTACCTTCTCTTCTTCTAGCTCAAAATTTTCTACAACAACATCTAAAATATCTCCTGTACCACTTCCATTAATAGCTGATAACGAGTGAACATCTCCCAACCCTAAATTATAAAACTCAAAAACATCATCTCTACGTGAATTATTATCGACTTTATTGGCAACTAATACAATTGGTTTCTTTGTTCTTCGTAATAATTTTGCAACTGCTTCGTCCAAATCTGTAATTCCAGCTTCAACATCTACAACAAAAACAATAACATTTGCTTCTTCTATTGCAATAACAACTTGCTTTCGTATTTCTTCTTCAAATATGTCGTCTGAACCCTGAACATAACCTCCAGTATCTATTACAGAAAACTCTTTACCATTCCAAACAGACTTGCCATAATGACGATCTCTTGTTACACCACTAGTTTCTTTAACAATAGCTTTTCTCGAACCAATCAATCGGTTAAACAATGTTGATTTACCAACATTTGGACGTCCTACAATTGCAACTATATTTCCCATTTCCTAATTTCTATCTCTAATTTAACAATTGCTATTCGTAGCCGTATTTTTTTAACTTTGAGTCTTTGTCTCTCCAATCCGAATCTACTTTTACAAATAAATCTAAAAAGACTTTCTTATCGACAAACTTTTCTAAATCCAATCGAGCTTCCGTACCCACTTTCTTAATTTTAGAACCTTGATGCCCAATTATAATCGCTTTTTGGCTACTACGCATAACATAGATAATTGCTCTGATTTTAACAATATTTTCTTCGTCATGATACTCTTCAACAACAACTTCGCAAGAATACGGAACTTCTTTGCTGTAATTTTGAAGAATTTTTTCTCTTATAATTTCTGTAACAAAAAAACGCATTGGCTTATCCGTTAACTCTTCTTTATCAAAGAAAGCTTCTCCCTCTGGCAACAACTCTAATAACTTTGGGAAAATAAAATCTGTACTTAAACCATGTAACGCAGAAATTGGTAAAATCTGAGCTCTAGGTATTTCAGCTTTCCAGTACTCTACTTTAGCTTCTAATGCTTCTTGAGATTTTGACAAGTCAACCTTGTTTAATAACAAAACAACCGGGGCACTATGCGCCTTTATTCGCTCTAATGTTTCTTCATGATTTACTTTATTTTCGAAAATGTCTGTCACAAATAAAATCACATCAGCATCACTAAGAGCAGACGATACAAAACGCATCATACTTTCATGCAGCTTGTAACTTGGATTTAAAACACCAGGTGTATCTGAAAAAACGATTTGATAATCCTCATCATTAACAATCCCCATAATACGATGACGAGTAGTTTGTTGTTTTGAAGTAATAATAGACAACTTCTCTCCCACTAATCGGTTCATTAATGTAGATTTCCCCACATTTGGACTTCCAATAATATTTACAAAACCAGCTTTGTGCATGAATGAATTTATTTTTAAAAAATAATTTCGAAATACCTACAGAGACTATCCTTAACAAAATCAAGCAATTATCACTGTTTTTCGATTTGCAAAGCTAAGGATAAAATCATTAAATTTTAATTTTTATCATTTTATTCTTGTTTAAACTTAAAAGTTTTGTACATTTGCATCAGATTGCGAGATGGAGCAGTGGTAGCTCGTCGGGCTCATAACCCGAAGGTCGTTGGTTCGAGTCCAGCTCTCGCTACATAGAGTATCAATACGATACAAAGAAAAAGCCTTTCAGAAATGAAAGGCTTTTTTTGTTTAATACCTTATTAAGACAGAATCATCCTCACAAACTAAACATAGGAAATTTAAACAATGTATTTAAGTTAATTACTATTTATATTCCTTAGCACTCAACTTTACTGACAATGGATTATCACCATAAATTTTAAGCTCTTGTATATTTGCTGGTAATCCAAATCCATTAGCCATAAGCACTCTCTTGACATCTCGCATTACTTCGAATTTAATTTTAGATGCACCTACTTTATAATCCTTTGTTTTTGTCCAAAAACGAACTTCTAAATTAACAGTATTCGTTCCAAACTCATTAATTAATACTTGTGTTTTTTCGTCGGTCAATATTGCAGGATGATCATTTACTACCTTAGTGATTACCTCAACAGCAAGATCAATATCATTTTCATAATCAATACCGATAATAAAAGATTGTCTTAAATATCCGTCTTCAGTATGATTATAAACCGTATTTGTAATTATATCACTATTCGGAATATAAATATCTTTTCCATCAAAGGTTTTTAATTTTGTGGTTCTAAACTTCAACTCTTTTACTACACCAATATTATTACTAACAGTTATCGTATCTCCCATACTAAAGGGACGATCAAAGACAAGTAAGATTCCTGCAAGTAAATTCTCTCCCAATTCTTTAAATGCAAACCCCAATACAACAGCACTAACTCCTGCACCAGCTAGAAGCCCCCCAGCAATACTTTTTAAACCTAACGTATTTAAAGCTAGTATAATTCCAGCAATTATAATTACCATTTTTACTAAACGAATCAAAAAATCAGCAACAAGTGTTGAGTCGGTATTTTGTTGCAGAACCCTTTTTAACGCTTTGGATACAAGAACACCTATTAAGATAAATATAGATAATATAATTGCTGAAATAGCAATTTTAGGGACACTAGCAAGAAATATTTCTTGATATTCTATTAAAGTAAGCTTAATTGTTTCCATCGCTTCGAATGTATTGATTATTAAATAAATTCAAATGTAAAAAAACAAGGTTTAAATCCTAATGCAATGAATGTTAAAAGCTATTTGAAATTTTTCTTACTAGATAGACTATTTTACATTAAAGACTTAGACACATAAGAGAATCAACGCCTACATTTTAACTAGAATGATCACTAATAATAACCCAACGACTATTAATATTTTTCCAAATTAAAGAGTAATGACCACTTAAATCACCTAAAGTTTCTTCTCTTTTTAATAACCATTTCCCAACAACATAAACATAAGTCGAACTCAGTTGCTTTATAGATAAATTTTCAAAACTCAAAGTACCCATTTCTGACTTATTTTTATATGCCTTTGTGTAATTATCTAAAGTAGTTTGCCAACCATAGTTTACACCACCTTTACCAATAAACGACAATGAATCTGACTTCCAATAAGAATCCATAAAACAATGTAGATCTCCTTTATTCCAACATTTTTCTTGCTTTAACATTAAAGATTTAATCTCTTCTATCGTAGTTTCTTTTTTCAACTCAGTTTTACAACTAAATAGGAAGAACAGAATTGAAATAAAAAGTATGAACCTCATTTACAGCAGCTAAAAATTGTCATTAGCAGTATTAACCCTAAAACAGGAAATTAAGCTTATTGTTTTGACCAGGAAAAAATAATTAAATACAAGTAAACTTAAAACAACCCATGCAATTCTGCATCTATAGCCTGTAAAATCTTACCTAAATCTTCTGGATCATCTTTAAAGTTATTTTCTTCAACATCAATAATCAATAACTTACCCTTATCATAAGTAGAAATCCAGGCTTCATATCTCTCATTTAATCTTTTTAAATAATCAATACGGATACTTTCTTCGTAATCTCTACCTCTACTTTGAATATTTTGAACCAATTTTGGAACTCCAGCCCTAAGATAAATTAATAAATCTGGAGCAGATATAAAGGATTCCAATAGATTAAATAAAGAGAAATAGTTTTCAAAATCTCTAGTCGTCATCAACCCCATAGAATGTAAGTTAGGCGCAAATATAAAAGCATCCTCATAAATTG